>CAZHWR010000021.1:0-31229 GCA_964536085.1 uncultured Oscillospiraceae bacterium | reverse complement strand
AAAAGAGTTTTCTCGTTTATGCAACCTCTCCTATCCGACGATATATAAATATCTTGGTATAGTAGAGGGTAATAAATAAAGCTTTTTCAAGATTAAGAAGCTATCTTGAAAAACGTAAATCAAAATGCTTTTATCTTTATATCTACGCAGAGTAATTAAATCGCCACCTGTTCCAGATATGACCCACGCTAATAGTGTGAGGTCATTTTTTTCTTTGATTCTTTTTACGTGCCTTAGATTCTTTTTTGACTTTTTCCCAGTAAGAATTCATCCAATCTATATACTCCTTGGGTGTGAGATTGTCTTTGAGCTTTTGCGTTTTGGTCAAAAAAATATTACATTCTTCTTCCCTGATTTTTCTTTCTTTTTCATCTGCCACGTTATAACTTCTCTGAAGCAACATAGTATAAATACTCTTATGTTTTTTTCTACTTTTACTATTTTGTATCTTTTCTAACTGTCGCTGTTCATTTGAAATTTGCTGACAACTTTTATCACTTAATGATATTGGCGGACAATAGCGGACTTTCCTTTCGTTGACAAAAAGGTCTTTACAATAATTGCATTTACCTATTTTATATCCGATTTCAGCGATACATTGGAGCGAAGCCAAAAAGAAATCTACCATATCGTGCATTTCAAAAATGGTAATTGGATTATGTAAAAAAACGGATTCATGGTTGCTTTTTTTATTTAAATCTGGAAATAGTTTGTTTCTCTTTAAATTAGCTGTAAATCGTTCATTGTTAAAGTTCTCTTTAATAGGATTATCAAACAATTTTTTTAGTTTCTCTTTAGAAGTAAAATTCTCGCTATTTAATGAAACAGGCGGATACTCAAACCGTAAAAGTGGAGAGATACCGTTTCTGTTACTTAGAAGTTCCAAATTTTGAATAGAGGGACTTTTAACTTCATTTTGGCATAATTCCACATAGTTCATAAATAAATTCATATGCGTGCTGAAACTGTTATAATCCCTTTTGGAAAATATATATTTTCGTTCAGTTGTCAATGACATTACAATTTTCCGAATTGCAGTATCATCATCGAAATTTACAAGGCTCAAAAAAGACGAGGGACGGGCAGAAAAATTGCTCAAGCCCTCGTTTATTTTTTCAACTGCAATATTACTGTCAAAATTTTTGATGTACCAAGGGTTCAAAACTTTAACAAAGCAGGACAGAAAACAACCAACAGGATATACGCCTGTTTTTAACGTAGGATTTTCAATGCTGTCATTGCCAGAACAAATATAGATGGCTTCATGCGCTTCCTCTTCTGGATTTGCAGAAAACAGATAATAAATTTTTTGCATAATCTCACCTTAAATCATTGTTTTTAAAATTATAGCATAATAATAGCAATGATACAATAATTAAGCCGAAATTTTTATAGTATAATCCAAGTAAGCTTAAAAATACAGCTAACCGGTTAACTGAACGGACATTTCAGGTTGTCTTTCTCCTTGCGGTAATCCACAAAAACTAAAGGCACCACCAAACTAATGAGGACAGGCAAAGATTTTTTGTTTGCCGCATAAGCATTAGTAATATGAAAATTTGGAGGACTTTAGTATGAGTGAAATTAAAACCGAAGACTTTATTATTGTAAAAGTAAAGTTTGACGATAACGGCACAGATGTATCGCAGATATTAGACAAAGTTTTGACACAGTTTATTGAAAGTGAGGTGAAAAAGCTATGCGAGCATACGTCTTGACTTCAATCCAAGTAAGATCTTATAATATTTATGCGCTTCAGATGAAGCGCATAAATGAATGGTCGCTGTTTTTAGGAGGCTTAGTATGTATCTAAAAATAGACGACCCACACAAATATTCCGTTGCATTGTATCTCAGGCTTTCAAAGGAGGACGATAAAAAAGGAAACTGTGATGTAGATGATTCTGAAAGCATAAAGAACCAGCGAGCGTTGCTTGAAAAGTTTGCCGAAGAGAAAAAGCTGAATGTGTATGATGTGTATATCGACGATGGATTCAGCGGTACTTCTCACGATAGACCAAACTTCAACCGAATGACGGTTGATATAGAAGCTGGCAAGGTAAATATGGTTATAACTAAGGATATGTCACGTTTAAGCAGAAATTACATTGACACAGGGTATTATCTTGAAAAATTTTTCCCTGAACACTATGTACGGTATATCTCGCTTTTAGATGGCATTGATACCGGCTCTGACGATTACAACAGTGATATTACTCCGTTCAAAGGTATTTTAAATGACATGTACGCAAAGGACATATCAAAAAAAATCACCAGTGTTAAGCGGGATAAGCAACAGCGGGGATTATTCATCGGTGGTAAAGCACCGTATGGTTATAAAAAATCACCCACTGAAAAGAACGTTATTGTGATTGACGAGCCTGCGGCAGAAGTAGTGCGTGATATTTTCAGTTTAGCGGTAGAGGGAAAGTCCTGTCGTGAAATTGCAATGATTTTAAACAGACAGGACATTCCCACACCTGCCCAGTATGCCAATATACACTTGTCCGTGAAAGGTCCATACTCCGGAAAATGGAGCAGTGAGCGAATCAGCGAAATGCTTCAAAACGAGGTGTACATAGGCAATATGGTACAAGGCAGAATGAGAAAGGTTAGTTACAAGTCAAAGAAGTGCCGCAAGCTGCCACGTGATGAATGGACGGTTGTAAAACATACCCACGAGCCAATAATTTCAGATGAGATTTTTAAACAGGCAGGTGTATTGATAAAAAGCCGTAATCATACACGCTCACGTACCTATGATTATTTGTTGAAAGGAATTATTTTCTGTCACGAATGCGGCTATCCGCTTGGAGTAATAAACAGAAAGCTGGCTCATGACAACAATGTGCTTTACTTCATTTGCAGAACTTATCAGCGTTTTACTGAGTACAAAACTTGTACCTGTCATTGTATCAGAGTAGAAGACGTGACCAATGCGGTATTAAATCAGGTACAGTCGATTTGTCGGCAATATATTACGCAAATTGACTTAGATGCAATCACAGGAACAGCACAAAAGAAACTGAAAGAGGAAAAACGTCGTCAAGGCAGAGACTTGTCTGATATGAGAGAAAGGCTGAATATCATTCATCAAAAAATCGACAAGGTGTATGACGACAGTTTATCCAATTTCATAGATGAAGATGTCTTTCAGCGTATGTATAGAAGGTTGAAGAAAGAACAGGCGGACGTTCAGGAAAAAATAAAGCTGCTTGAACGTTCGGCAGATGAAATAACTCTCGATAAGGAGAAAATCAGAGAGTTAGCCGAAAACTTCTTAAACGCTGAAGAATATAGCAGAGAACTGATTGTCAGTTTAATTGATAGAATTGAACTGACGGAAGACAAGCAAATTATTATCAGCTTCAAATTTAAAGAACTTAACTGATTTTCGTCGTTTATAATAAGCGATATTATATGTTTCACGAATCGAAAAAAAAGCGCTGTTAAAGCTGCGGCACAGATTTGAAGAATCATAAAAACAACCTCCACAGCGGGATTTCACCAACATTTTCAACAAAACACATGTTGAAAGATATGCAAAACTGCATAGATATTATACTTATAGTATAATATCTATGCTTATAATCTGTTTGTAAATTAAAAATCGGGCAAAACCATTCGGTCTGCCCGATTTTTATATCACAGCATAATGCTTTATATCAAGGTCTTTCGTATCATTTCAGAATTTTCCGTTACCTTACGCGCAAAATCAGGCTGTTTTTTCACAAGATAATCCATCGCCTTTTTGATTTGCGGCGGCCGACGCACAGGATGATGTGTGTCCGACGCAACAAAATGGACGAGTTCCCGCTTTATGCATTGCTTGATAAATCTCATACCGTTTTTTTGCGCTATGCAGTCGGCGTTTATCTGAGCAAGACAGCCGCTGTCGACAAATTCCGCAAGAAGCTCGATATCATCCACAAAATAGCTGTATCTTTCAACATGGGCGATGATCGGAGTTATCCCTGCCAGCATAAGACGGTAAAAAACATCCCTTGCCCATGAGGGATAACTTTTAAACGGAAATTCCACAAGCATATAATCGGATTTGCCGAGGCAAAGCTTTTGAGGGTCGGTATCAAGTATTGCCGGCGAAAAAAACACCTCTGCTCCCAGAGCGAATTCGATCTTTATGCCAACTTTATCGACTTCTTTTTTTAACTGCTCAAATGCAGCCGTACGGAGCTCCAAAAAACCCTCTAAAGTGTCGTTTGACGGGTTAAAATGCGGCGTTAAACAAACTGATTTAACTCCGTTTTGAAGTTCAAGCGACAAAAGCTTCAGCGCCTCGTCGGCGTTTTTTGCGCCGTCGTCAACGCCGGGAAGAATGTGACTGTGAATATCTACCATAATTTATTCCTGCTATCATCTTTATTTATTTGTAGCTGTAGGCATAATAATAGCCGTAGCCGTATTTATTACCTCCGTAGCCGTAGGTAGAATCCTTCTGGGGCATATAATCGTTTAAAACGCAGCCTATAATATTTGCATTTACATTTTCAAGATTCTGCTTTGCACGGTTTATCTCTTTGATTGCAGAGTACTTTTGTTTTATCACCAAAATAACCCCGTCGCAGTATTCGCTGAGCACGGCCGCGTCAGTAACCATAGAAACGGGAGGTGTGTCAAATATAATATAGTCATATGCTTTCTCAAGCCTGCTTATGACCTCCTCCATTGCTTTGCTTCCAATCATTTCCGCAGGGTTCGGCGGCAAAGGACCTGCTGTTAAAACGTCGATTCCCAAATCAGTGAAGCGGACAATCGCGTCTTTAAGCTCTGTTATCCCGCTTAAAACCGAGGTTATCCCAATCTTCTTTCCGCTGTCTATATGAAGATAGCTTGATATCTTCGGTTTTCTCAAATCGGTGTCAACAAGCAAAACCTTGCTTGAATTTTCCGCAAGCGAAATTGCAAGATTGATAGAAACGCTTGTTTTCCCCTCGCCCATCTTTGAACCGGTTACTATCAGCTTTTTATAGTTGTTGTTTAGCGAAACAAAGTTCAGATTCGTTCTTAAGGACTTATATGCTTCGACAAATTTGAAATCAGAGGATTTATGCACAATGTTAAATGTACGTGCGGAGCGCTTGTTTTTTTTGTTTTTAAGCATATTATCCCTTCTTTCCTTCTATCATAGGTATAACTCCGAGCACGGGCAGACCAAGACGGTTGGTAATCTCCTCGTCCGAAGAAATTGTGTTATCAAGCATTGAACGGACAAACGCAATCGCCAGCGCTAAAATCAGACCTGCGGCAAACGCCAGCAGAGTGTTTTTGGAGTTGCTCGGAGAAACCTTGCCGTCTGATTTAGCGGGGGAAATTATTTCCACCGAACCCGCTTTTACTGTATCGATAATAATATCGGGCGCTACCTTGATAATTTCAGCATTTATCGCCTTTGCCAGAACATCGTTTGAATTTGTAACGCAAATCCGCATTACCTGAGTGTCGTTTACCGCAGTGATTGTTATCTGATTTGCAAGGCGTTCGGCGGTCACGTCCTGCATTCCTTCGTATGAACGAAGATTTAAATTGTCAATAACCTCGTCTAAAACCGTGTCGCTGGTTATAATAATCGCATAGGTGTTGACCAACTCTGTGGCGGTTTTTAACTGCTCCGAGGTTATAGAGCCGTTTTGGGACGTCTGAGACGTCTGGCTGTTAACAATAAGCAAACTGCTTGACTGATACATCGGCGTTATCAAAAACATGCTCGCAAACGCTCCTATAACAGCAAACGCGACAGGCAGTATGATTATCAAAATTATATTTGATTTTATAATAAGCAAAATCTTTCTCAGATCCAGCTCATACACATCGTTATTTTTATCCAAAATAATCCTCCTTCTATACATTTATAGGCTAATTATACATTCTTTTCACATACAAGTCAAGAATTCCTACAGAGCGCATTTTTGTAACTTTAAAGCCAAAAAAACAGTGTTTTTAAAGTAAAGAATTCCTGCCGCATATCGGTTTACATCTGCTTGTTGCAAACCTCGCGCTTAATTGATATACTTTATATAGCTATTAATCGGCGGTCGCGCAAGGAAAAGCGCGCCTAAAGGCAGGCGATCCGCCACGGAGGAAACAATATGGACGAACAAATAAAAATGCTTCAGCAAAAGCTTTTATCCATGCTGTTAAAGCTGGATGAATTTTGCGGTGAAAACGGCATTGAATACTATCTTATCGGCGGAAGCGCGCTGGGCGCCGTGCGTCACTCGGGCTTTATCCCGTGGGACGACGACGCTGACGTCGCCATGTTCCGCGAGGATTTTGAACGTTTTGAAGCGACCGCCGAGGGCAAAAAAATATCCGGCCTGCTTTACGAGCCTGTTCACAAGCACAGCTTCCCCGAAGCGCCCATAGGCTTTTTGTACGACGTTTCCGACCCCGATATTCCATTGGAGGAATGCCCCTGCATAGATATTTTTGCGCTCGACGGCGTTCCCGACTCGGGTTTTTTGCGAAAAAAGCAAAAGCTTTGGTCATTGCTGTATCACATATCTGTCCTGCGCCGTCCCGCTCAAAACCGCGGCGGACTTAGCGCGTTTATAACAAAAGCGTTTATTGCGCTCACACCCGCAAGGCTGTTTGATTTTTATATAAAATCGGCAAAAAAAGCAATAACAAAATACCCCGCGAAATCCGCCAAAAATGTCGCCAATATTTTCGGCATGAAGCGGTACGACAAAGAAATAATGCCGCTCGAATACTTCGGCGCTCCCAAACGAACCGAATTCGAGGGTCATTTACTGCCGATACCCGAACAGTACGACAAATATCTTACCCATCTCTTCGGGGATTACAAAAAACTGCCGCCGCCGGACAAGCGCAAGCCGCATCACATGAATTTAACCTGGGAGGACGAACATGCCGCAGATAAGCATAATAATAGCGACTTATAATTCCGAAAAGCATATCGCCGGAGCTATTGAAAATGTTCTCTCCTCGGAATTTGACGACTTCGAACTGATAATCGTCAACGACGGATCGACTGATAAAACCTCCCGGATTGTGCATGAATACACAGCGAAAGACAGCCGGATTATGCTTATAGAACAGCAAAACACAGGTCCCGGAGGCGCAAGAAACACAGGGCTCGCCGCGGCGCGGGGTGAATATGTTCTTATGATTGACGATGACGACGCTTTGGGTGAAAAGGCGCTTTTGCAGTATTCGCTCGCCGCTGAAAAAAATCCCGATATTGTTATCGGCGGATATATCATGAGACAAAACGGAGCCGAAACCCTGTTTTGCACCGACGACATTTCGGGCTACACCCATTCGGCGTTTTTGTCGCTTATGCCGGATATTATCGACGCACATCTGGGATATATCACCTGGAACAAGCTTTACAAAAAGTCGGTAATCGACGATAATAACATCCGCTTCACCGACTACAAAAGCTGCGAGGACAGGCTGTTCAACATCGAATTTTACCGCTGTGTTCAGAAGTTCATAATCATATCCAACCCGCTTTACGTCTATACTCTGCACGAATCCTCGGGGCTCAACAACAAATTTCTGCCCGACCGTAAAGCGTCGCTGGACGATTTTTATAATTCCATCCACGCTTTGTACGACGACGGCTGCCCCAAGCGTGCCGAGAGCGTTTTTGCAAACGCATATATAAAAGGCGTCTACGCGCTTATTATATCAACACGTCACCAAAGCTGTGCGCTTTCCAAAAAGCAAAAACGCGCTTACGTAAAAGCCGCGGTTTGCGGCGAAAACGCACGCGCCGCGGTAAAATCGGCAAAGCCCGGACTGAAAATGCTTCTGCCCGTTTTGTGTATTAAGTCAAAATGCGTTTTGCTCTGCACGCTATGCGCGCGACTGATAAGCTTTGCGGACGATAACCTTCACTTGCTGTTTATGAAGCTCAAACACGGAAAATAACCCGAAAGGAAATATAAATATGGCTGAATATTTTAAGCATGAATCGAGCATAGTCGACGAGGGCGCGGTTATAGGAAAAGGCACGAAAATCTGGCATTTTTCCCACGTGCAGAAAGGCGCGGTCATCGGCGAGGGCTGTTCTTTGGGGCAGAATGTGAACATCGGTGAAAACGCAGTCGTCGGGAATCACGTTAAAATCCAGAACAACGTTTCGGTATACGGCGGCGTAGTGCTGGAGGACTATGTTTTCTGCGGACCGTCGATGGTTTTTACAAACGACCTTACTCCCCGCTCAAAATACCCGAAGGGCGCTGAAAACTACAAAAAAACGCTGATTCAATGGGGTGCGACCATAGGAGCAAACGCCACGGTCATATGCGGAATCACGATAGGTCGCAACGCCATGATAGGCGCGGGAGCTGTTATAACGAAGGATATACCGCCGCATGTTTTAGTGTCGGGCGTGCCCGCAAGAGAGGTCGGATATGTGTGCGAATGCGGCACGATTTTAAAAAACAGTCTCATATGCCCGAATTGCTCGCGAAAATACAAAAAGCACGGAAAAGGGCTTGTTGAAATAACCGAATAACAATTGTATCTTTACCGCCTTTTGCTCTGATATTTCCCGTCAAACAGGTTATCCTAATATTAATCAAATTAGAGAGGATCTTTGATTAATATGGACGATATAATTGTAATCGGCGAAATCATTTTAAGAGCGGTTTCGTCTATTGTGGTTTTGTTTTTGCTCACAAAGCTTTTAGGCAAACAGCAGATATCACAGCTGAATTTTTTCGATTACTGTATCGGAATATCAATAGGCTCTATCGCCGCATCAATGGCTATCGAAGACGACCGCCCGTTTCACTATCCGCTTATCGCAATGATAGTGTATGCGCTAATTGCGTTTTTACTGTCTTATGTTACCGATAAGTCGATCAGGGCGCGGCACGTTATAAACGGAACGCCTGTAATTTTAATTGACAACGGCAAGCTGCTGCGAAAAAACATGAAAAAAGTCCGGGTGGACTTAAACGAGCTGCTTTGCGAATGCAGAGTCGCAGGATATTTCGATATATCCCAAATAGAATATGCCGTTATGGAAACAAACGGCAGGGTAAGCATTCTGCCCAAATCCCAAAGCCGCCCCGTTCAGCCGTCCGACATGAACATGACCCCTGCAAAAGCGTCGCTTTGCGCAAACGTTATTATGGACGGAAACATTATGCGTCAGAATTTGAAAAACATCGGCAAGGACGAGCAGTGGCTTAATTCCCAGTTGAAGCTCAAGAAAATCGGCTCGCACAAGGATGTGTTTTTAGCCACCTGCGATGAAAACGGCGCTTTGACCGTTTTCGAGCGCGGTGAGAAGCCTCATTCAAATAATGTTTTTGAATAAAACAACACCCGAGGAAAATTTCGCGGGTGTTGTTGCTTTAAAAAAAGCCCGTTCCACTGCGTTAATACCGGGAGGCTATATGCCTCCCGGTTTTATAATACGGATATCCTACTTTTTAAAATATGTTGTTTCGTTGCTGTCCTTTTTTTGCTCGTAAATAATATTCGTCAGCAGCATTCCGTCTTTGGGATAGCGCAGATAATCCATTTGGTCGCACGCTTCTTCTAAGCTGAGTTCATCGTTTTTGCACTTCTCCATTATGCCAAAAGCTTTGTCGTACAGCTCTTTTGCATAACCCTTGCTGTCGTGTGCATAGCAATTCTCTTCGCAGAACTTCAGTTTATCACACAATCTATCGTAATTCGGATTTTTCACCGCCATAATTTGCTCGTAAGCTTCGTCTAACGTATATTCGCCGCTTTCGTATTTGTCTTTAATATCCACTCTCTTTTCATAAAGCCTTTTCGATATTTCGCTGTGTTGGTTCCACTCAAGTTCCCCTTTCCAAAACTCAACATCATCATAAATCTTTTCTTTTTTGGCTTCATCAGGGTCTTTCTTCTCTGCCGGGAACTTTTCAAGCTCCTTTTAAAGCTTATCGTCAAGCTTATTAAATTTTTCAATTGCCTCTTTTGTGTACTCGGGACTGCATCCGTCGATATTATCCTTTAAAGCCCCGTTGAGGCTTAGCATCTCTTTTATAACGTCATCCCGGCTTTTATAGTCCCCTTTAAGCGTATAGCTGAATTCTTTAAACCCCGGCTGTTCATTTTTATACCCGATTTCCTTGATTGATTTCGGGCGGTTAACAGCGGCATAAACCGTTCCCGCAACAGCTAACGTCAAAACAATTACCGCCGCAGATATTATTATCTTTTTGGTTTTTGATTTCATCTTCATAATAATCTCCTATTTGAAACAAAATTGATACAGCCGCCTTTGCCCTGCTGTGCATAGATATAATTCGGGTTAATGGCATATGTCCGCGCGTATAGCTTAGCTTTTACGCGCTTTTAACCATGATATCCTTTTTGCCGCTTCTCTTATTATAATATACCTCTTTTTGTTAATTACATCAATTCATAAAACAAAATTCGGCATTTACCGACAAAAATATACGCCGCTGTAAAAACAACGGCGTATATTTTATATTTTTAGGCTTTTCCACTTTCCCCTATGATACCTCACGACAAAGCATACCGTTCTAAACAGCCAGTCGATAGTCATCGCTATCCACACGCCCATGACCCCGAGAGAAAACAGCCCGCACAGAACATACGCAAATCCGATTCTCCAGACCCACATCGAAATGACCGCGACTATCATGCAAAAGCGCACGTCGTTCGCGGCGCGCATGGTGTTGGGAAACGTGAACGACAGCGGCCATATCAAAACACAGCAAGCCGAGTGATAAAGCAGGATCTCGGTGGTGAGCGAGGATGTCTCGGGAGACAGATTGTATATCGCCATTATCGCAGGGAGCAAAATGTCCACGATGATATTCAGCGCCGCCATCGATATGTAAACGATTATCATAATTTTGCGCGTGTAGTACTCCGCCTGCTTGTAGTCCCCCGCTCCTACGCACCGCGACACAACTGTGAGAAGCGCGAATCCCAGCGCCATTCCCGGAAGTATCTGAAACTGCGCCACGGTGTTCGCAACGGCGTTCGCGGCGATTGAAACCGTCCCGAAAGTTGAAACCAGGCTCAAAAGCAGGATTTTCCCGAGCTGAAACATGCTGTTTTCAAGCCCGTTCGGCACGCCCAGCCGCAGTATCTTTTTTATCAGATGTATATTTGGCTTTACAAATATCCGTTTGGGGATGTAAACCTCCAGCGATTTGTTTGTCAGCAGTACGGTTATTATCACCGCCGCGGCAATGCGGGAAAACAGCGTAGGAATAGCAGCTCCCGCTATTCCCATTTTAAAGCCGTATATCAAAACCGCGTTTCCGGCGATGTTTATCCCGTTCATTATTAGCGACGTCACCATAGACACGCGCGAGTTGCCCATCGCCCTAAAAGCCGCCGCCATGCAGTTATATATCGCGATAAACGGTATAGACGCTGAAACAATAAGCAGATAGGTTTCGGAATTTGCCATAACGTCCGCTTCAATCTGACCGAACAGCGTGTGCAGGATAAAATTCTTGCCCGCATACATCGCCGCCATTATGACTATCGAAAACAGCGTCGTGAACAACACAAGCTGCTCGGAAGCTCCCCTTGCTTTACCGGGGTCTCGCCGGCCGAGATACTGCCCGATAACGACCGCTCCGCCGGTTGCAAACGCCGCGAAGATGTTTATCAGCAGAACATTGACGGTATCCACCAGCGACACGGCGGACACCGCCGCTTCGCTCACACCCGATATCATAATCGAGTCCGCCATGCCGACGGCAATTGTCAAAAGCTGTTCGATAATGAGCGGTATCATAAGCCTAACAAGGCTGCGGTTGTCAAACAGCACGGGCGCTGAAAAATCCGCCGTAGTTATTTTCCCTTTCAAAATTATGCCCTTCTTTTTCAAATTCTTCATCCGTTTGATAGAAAACCAAACAAATATGTGATATACTATATAAAATATTACGGCGCGGCGTGCGCCGTCAACTGCCAAAACACTTTAAGGAGCAAAAGCCATGAATAAAATTCCCAGCTTCACCGTAAACCATCTCGATTTGCTGTGCGGAGCATATGTTTCGCGCAAAGACAATATAAACGGAGGCATCGTCACAACATTTGACATACGCGTCACCCGTCCCAACACCGAGCCCGTTATGGATACCTGCGCCGCGCACGCCATCGAGCATCTGGGCGCGACGTTTCTGCGAAACGACCCGCGCTTTGCGAATAAAACCGTTTACTTCGGTCCGATGGGCTGCCGCACGGGGTTTTACCTTATATTAAACGGCGATCTCGCTCCCGCGGATATCAAGCCCCTGCTGGACAACATGTTCGATTTCATAATCGGCTTCGAGGGCGAAATCCCCGGCGCGTCCGCGCGCGACTGCGGAAACTACCTTGACCTGAATCTTTCGATGGCAAAATACTACGCCGAAAAATACAAGTCCGAGGTGCTTTCAAGCTTTGACGAAAAGCGCACGGTATATCCCGAATAACACACAAAGGAAACAGAATTATGAAAGCAATATTATTCGATTTGGACGGAACGTTGCTTCCTATGGACGAATCGGCTTTTCTAAAAAGCTATCTTAAAAATTTCGCCGCCCTGTGCGCCAGAGAAAACCTCCCCGCCGAACGCATGACCGACTGCCTGCTTTACGGCATGCAGAAGATGATGCACAATTCAGGAGGCGAGCTCACAAACGAGCAGTGCTTTTGGAAAGCGTTTTTCAAAAAAGCCGAAATGGATGATAATTCCGACCGCTCGGCTTTTATACGGTTTTACGACAAGGAGTTTTTAAATGTCCGTTCAAGCGTTTTCCCATCTCCGTTCGCCGCCGAATGTGTAAACGCAGCGAAACAAAAGGGACTGCGGGCCATATGCGCCACAAATCCGCTTTTTCCGCGCGTCGCCACGCTGAAAAGAATCGAATGGGCGGGGCTTTCACCCGACGATTTCGAGCTTATCACCACCTATGAGGACTACCGCTGCACAAAGCCCGATTTAAACTACTACAAAGCGATACTCTCTGAAGCAGGGCTCGAACCCGCCGACTGCGTTATGATAGGCAACGACACGCGCGAGGACATGTGCGCGGGTAAGCTCGGCATGGAAACGTTTTTGATTACCGACTGTCTTATAAACCGCGACGGCGTCGATATCAGCAACTATAACAACGGAACGATTTCCGACTGCCTTGAATTTATTAAAACGCTTTAAGCGCAAAACCAAGCCACCGAATATCGGTGGCTTGGTTTTTTTATGCCTGATTTGCAGTGTCAATTGATTATTTTTGAAAGATTGCTTATTATACTTCCCGCCACGTCGGGACGGTTCATCGAGTAAATGTGAATGTTGTTTACGTCGTTCGCGATAAGGTCGATGATTTGGTCGGTGGCGTACGCGATTCCCGCCTGCTTCATCGCCTCAGGATTATCCGCAAAGCGGTCGACAATGGCGTTGAATCTCGGGGGAAGCGCCGTACCCGAAAGCGAAACTATATGCGATATCTGCTTTGCGTTCGTAACCGGCATTATACCTGCAATCACGGGAACGTCGATTCCGTTTTTCAAAAGCCTGAACATATAACTGTAAAGTATATTGTTGTCAAAGAACATCTGCGTGGTTATAAAATCGCAGCCGCTTTGCACCTTCGCCTTTATTCCCTCTATATCCGCCTGAATGTTTTTCGATTCGGGGTGCCCCTCGGGGTAGCAGGCTCCGCCTATACAAAAATCATCTCCGCGGCGGCGTTTAATCTCTGTTATAAGGTCGCTTGCGTGCATAAATTCCTCGGGAGCGGCTTCGCCCTCCGGGATATCACCGCGCAGCGCTAAAATATTCTCGATTTTATTATCGTCAAACTCGCGCAGGGTCTGATCGAGCTTTTGATCGGTCAAACCGACGCAGGTGAGATGCGCGAGAGCCGGTACGTTGTTTTTCTGCGTTTCGCACGCGACTGAAAGAGTGTTGCGAGAGTTTGAACCGCCCGCTCCGTATGTAACGCTCATAAACGACGGCGAAGATTCCGCCATCTTTTTGACTATTTTTGCCGCCTCGTCAAGCTCGCTTCCCGTTTTGGGCGGGAACAGCTCGCACGACACGGTTATTTTTTTGCTTTTTAAGATTTCCGATACTTTCATATTAAATAATCCTTATAAAAATGTCGATTTTATATAGTATAGCACAACGCAGAAAATTTCTCAAGAAGCTTCACTGCTAAACCTGACTGCACAAATCAGAGCGTAATATAAGAAAATAAAGCCGTCGGTATTTTAAACGCCTAATCATCACCTTCCCCTGAGAGTATAAAAAACAGTGCCCGGGAATTGGTTTAAATCCGTGTAAACAAAAGGGCTCCCTATAAAGGCGGATCCTCTTAAAGAAGAGTAGCCAAAGGGAGCCTTTAAAAGCCGTATATTATACATCAAAACGACAGTTCCGTTCGTTTTATCAAATCGAGTTGGAGCGGCTTTGAAAGTTCGACAAAATACGCGCTGTACCCTGCGACGCGGACGAGCATATCTTTATAATTTTCAGGTGTTTTCATCGCCGCCTTCATCATCTCGGTGCTCATGATATTAAACTGGCTGTGCATGATTTTTTTGGCAAAGCACACGTCGATAAACCCGACGAGATTATCTCTTCCTGCATCCCCAGCAACGCACTCGGGCGGGAACTTCCAGTTTAGAAGCGTTCCGTTAGTGGCTGACGAATGCTCGACCTTTGCCACGGAATTTGCAATTGCAGTGGGACCGCAAATATCGTGCGAAGCGGCATCCGTGTGAACAGGACCCATATTGTCCGACAGCGGCTCGGCGCTCTTTCTTCCGTCGAGCGACGCGCCGACGTCCATCCCGAGTCCGACGTTCGCGTTGACCGTGTATACTCCCGGGCAGAATTTTCCGCCGCGAGGATTTTTTCTGCCCCCGATGTTTTCGCAGTAGCAGTCGAACACGCGGCGGAAAAGCTCGTCGGCGTAATCATCATCGTTGCCGTAGTGATGAACTCTGCTGCTGTTGACAAGGGCGTACAAAACGTCGTGCCCCTCCCAGTTGTCTCTGACTGCCTGCAAAAGCTGTTCGCCGGTGTACAGCTTTTCATCAAACACAAGCTGTTTTATTGTAGAAAGCGTATCCGCGCAGGTGGCGATTCCGCTTGCCTGAGGACCCGTGAAATTGTATTTTGCTCCGCCCTCGCCCAAATCCTTTCCTTTTTCAATACAACCGTTAAAAAAAGCGGACGCAAACGGCAAGGGTTTTCTTTCCCTGTGCGCGCGGTCGATTATATTTATTCCGCTGCACATCTGCTCCGTCCAGAATTTGACCTGTTTGTCGAAGCTTTTTAAAACCTCTTCTATATTTTTAAAATTTGCAAGGCTACCCGTGTCGGGGCCCAAACGCCCTCCGATTCCCGCACATTCTGCGTAACGCGGACAGCTTTCGGCGCAGTCGATACATTTACCGCCGTTTAAGGCAAGCTCCATGACTTTTGCAATATTCATATACGCCGCGTCGTGCCAGCCGTATTCCTTGCCGGGAAGATCAGGCTCAACGCAGCCGACGACCTCGTAATTTCTGGCCTCTTTTAACGTCATGCCCTTTTTGAGCATAACCTCAATCGCCGAAGCATCGTTAAAAAGCTTGGGGTGACCGTAGCCCGCTCGGATACATTCAACCGCCTTTACCTTGAGCTCATACGGCGTGTTTTCGTGCATCCTCACGCACACCCACGGATTCATCATGCGCGTGTGTACCGAAGCTTCGAGCATCATAAAGGTCAAATCGTTGGTCGCGTCGTTCCCGTCTTCATCGACCCCGCCTATCGTGAGACTTTCGCCTCCCCAGCCGCGGCCGTTCCTGACCTTGACCGACTGTATGTCTTTGAGCTTCGAGGGGTTTCCTGTTTTCACATAGGCGCACTCCAAAAGCTCCTGGGCAAAATCCTTGGTGATAACTCCCTCGCCTATATCTTTTTCATAGTAAGGGTACAGCCACTGATCCATCCGCCCGTATGAAACCGAATGACCGTTTGATTCAATAAGTGTGATAGTAGTTGCAAAGTGCCAAAGCTGAAGCGCCTGCCACATCGTTTCAGCGGGACCACCTGCAATCTGACGGCAGTTTTCGGATATCTGCAAAAGCTCGCGCTTTCTGTTTTCATCCTGTTCGTTTTCCGCGCGGTCCGCCGCTAAATCAGCATAGCGCAAAATATACTTACACGCCGCTTTAAGCTCGATTATCATCGCTTGGTAAAACGTCTTTTTCTCGTCAAACTCCGCGTCGGACGCGCTGAGCTCATTCATTTTGCTTTCAGCCTCGCTGATAAGCCCCGAAAAACCAATGCGCAAAAGCTTTGCATAGTCCAAAACGAAATGTCCGACTCCCGCATAGTGGTACAGATTGGTCATATATACCTTTTTGCCCATTTCACAGCCTTTTTTCTGGTCGTCGGTAAGCTGTGAATCCACTAAATCCGCCACGGTTTTCCCTTTCCAGAACTTCAGGATTTCCAAAAGCTCCGCGCGGTCGGAGTCGGTTATATAAAACTTGTCGTGTTCGCGCTTATCGAACGGGAAATTTTCAAGCTCGTCGATAATCCAGCCCGCCGAAAACTCGGGATAAATAGGAGCCGCCTTAGCCGGAGCCGCAATTTCACCGACAAGCAGTTCTTCATCGTAAATATCGATATCGACATTTTTAAGAATATTTTCCACTGCATACGCCGTTTTCAGCTTAACGGGCATATCGGGATTTTCCCTGTACGTCTGCGTTATCAAACGCGCACGCTGAATATCTATATTAAACTCTCTGTTCAGAAACGTTTTTCTCAAACGGTTTACGCGGCCATAGGGTGAAAAATCGTCGTGCCCGACCGTATAGCCCACTCCGTAGTTTTTATCGAACGGCTCGGTGCCGCACGGTTTTTTATCTTTTATCATAAATATAATCCCTTCTTAATCAAAAACCGTATTTTAGCTGCTTTTAGACGGAAAAAGCATTGGCTTTCTCCATATCGTACTCGGCTTTCACCTGTTATTTGTTATACAGTCGATTCCTTCGGATTTAAAATACTCCGCCAGCTTTTTCAAATGCTCGTTAAATTCATCGCGGTCAAAATCCGTGTTTTTCATCGGATAATCCTCGCCGAGCGACGCATATTTTTCCTCGCCCAAGCGCATAAATCCGAGCAACTGGAGCTTCTGTATGCGGTTGCCCAGCTTATTGAGTATAAAATCCGCCGTTGCGGAAATGTTGCCCATATCGTCGTTGACTCCGGGTATTACCGGAACCCGTACCACAATCGGCTTGCCAGTTTTGGAAAGCCGCGCAAGATTTTTTAAAATCAGCTCGTTCGGCACTCCTGTATTGCGTTTGTGTTCGCCTGAGTCCATATGCTTTATGTCGGTAATCAGCATATCCGCGTACGGCAGTACCTTTTCGATTGCGCTCCACTGCGCATAAAAGGTGGATTCAAGGCAGGTGTGGATATTTTCTTCTTTACACCGTTTGAATATTTCAGCGACAAAATCGCTTTGCACCAAAGGGTCTCCGCCGGAAATCGTCACCCCTCCGCCTGATTTACGGTAATACTCCGTGTCGCGGCGTATTACGTCCATCACCTCGCCGACAGTCATTTCTCCGCCCCATGCCTTTACCGCATCCGCGGGACAGATCGACGCGCATTTCATACATCCCGTGCAAAGCTCTCTGTCAATTGACGAAAGCCTTCCTCCGGTAAACCTCAAACATTCGCTGACAGGGCACGCCCCGGCGCACCGTCCGCATTTTTCTTTTCCGATACATTTGGAAGTATAAACTCCCGGTTCGGGGCGCTTATTTAACCCCTCGGGATTTGAGCACCATCTGCATTTTAGCGGACAGCCCTTTAAAAACAGCTCGGTCCTGATACCGGGACCGTCGTGAACGGTGTACCGCTGAATATTAAACACTACACCTTTTACATTCATTTTTTGCAATCCCTTTTACCTTTTCATTGCGGCACGACCTTGACCACGCCGTTTTTTTTAAAATAGCACACAATCAGGCAGTTTTAATTCTGAAAGAGAATCAAAACGTAAACCTTCTGTTATAAAACTGCAAAAAATCGCATTGCAGTTTTTACTGTGCAATGCGATTTTATCATGCTTATTGATTTTTTACAATACCTATAGTCTTTGTAAATTTTGTAAATACAAATAGTATATTTTATTCTAAATTTATCTTATAGTAAATTAAAGTGTCCCCTTTACTTTTCTATCATACCTAATATCTGCTGTTTCGGAACAACGCCGACAGACGTGTCCGCAATTTTCTTGTCTTTTATCAAAACGAGCGTCGGTATGCTCATAATCCCGTATTTCTGAGCGAGCTCGGGTTGTTCGTCGACATTTACTTTACCGACTTTAACCGAGCTTGTCTCCCCGGCAATCTCATCAACAACCGGCGACAGCATTTTGCACGGTCCGCACCAGGACGCCCAAAAGTCGAGCAGCACGGGCTTATCCGACTGTAAAACCTCTTTATCGAAATTATCGTTTGTTATTTCTAAAACGGACATTATAGTTCCTTCCTTTCCAAATCCGCCCGAAAAAACGGGCAATAACAGTTAGACGACGAGTTCAGTATACCTCCCGGCGCCTGTACTCTTCGGCGCCGAAGGCAAAACCCGCCATAATAGTTGAAAGTTCGCTTTCAATTGTTATTATACCCATTTTTTCAAAGTATGCAATATCAAAAAGGAATTTAACATCCGGCTGTTGACGACCGAACAGCCTTGAGCTTTCTCAAAGCAGCCGTCACGCACAAGACGACCAATATCGCCGCGCTGATAATCTGCGATGTTGAAAATCCGAACAAAAATCCCCTGTAAGCGTCTCCGCGCCAAAATTCGATGATAAACCGCGCGGCGGCATACACCGCAAAATAAATTCGAAGCAGCTTTCCGTTTTGAAACCCGCGGTTTAATAAAAATGCCAGCGCAGCAAAAATCAAAAGATTCACAAACGCTTCTACAAGCTGTATCGGAAACCGCGTTGTTGAGTTTAACTGTTCTATGATCGCCGACTCATAGTGAAACCCTATCTCGCTTTCCTTTCCGTAGCAGCAGCCGCCCAAAAAACAGCCTATTCTGCCGAAAAAATGGAAAAGCGGTATACCGCAGGCGGCTATGTCGGAATATTCTGAAAAGTCAAGCTTTTTCACTCTTATATAAATGCTTCCCGCGGCAAGCCCGCCTAAAAGACCGCCGTAAAATACCGAGCCGCCGAACACCGCTCCGGCAATATTGACAAACGCTCCGAACGAACTGATTATTTCCGGATTCGCAGCTACAGTGGCGATATATCGGATATTAGTCAATGCGTACAGCAAATGCCCGCCTAATATAACTCCCACCGCTCCTATTAAAAGCAGCATTATCATACTGTCGTTTTCGCCGAATTTTTTCTTTGCTTGAATACAGCAAAAAATTCCCGCCGCCAGCGCGCCTATAACCGCCATGACGGGATACATGTATATAATTTTCCCGAATAAAGTAATATATGGAAGCATAAATCACCAAGCACTATTCCAAAGCGGTTAAAATTCCGCTTTTATCAATGTCCGCACTAAAAAATTGACCGCGGCAAACCCGGCCACGGTCGATTAAAATACTAAATAATACTTCTGTCGGATTATCCCAAAGTAGCGGAGCCGAGTATTGTTCCTGCTGCGCAAAGAGTACATGTAGTGCAGATAACGCCGACAGCCGCGAATGCAGTTCCGATAATTCCAAGCACGAAACCTGCGGTAGCAAGACCTTTTCCGTCTTCATCAGCGCCTTTTCTTCCCTTAACGCCGAAAACAATACCAAGAATTGCGAGAACAAGCGTGAAGTAGCCAACTACCGGAATAAACGAGCCTACAATTCCCAAAATTCCGCACACCAAAGCGGCAATTGAAAATTTCTTGCCTGTGTTCATACTAAAATCCTCCTAAAATATGTAGTTAAAATATTCGCTAATTATTTATACCATATTATTTATAATTCGTCAATATTTATTACACACTAATTTAACAAATTGCTTTTGTTGATATTATACAAACCACAAATGACCGATATGCATGAAAGCGTTACTTTTTGCACTTTTTTTCGGCAAAAACAATAAGCCCTATAATCAGCAAACACAAAGCTATCATCAGGGCTCTGGTTACATCCGTATTATCAAAATACGCCGCAACTCCCGAGATAACCGCTACAAACACGCAGAATACGCCCGAGATAAACGACGCTTTTTTAATGTCGTATCCGCTTTCCTCCGATTTGCCGAAAAAGCTCTGTCTGCCCATAAACATAGGTACTGAAATCAATATAAACGCGGCGGCAACTATCCAAAGAACAATCTGCATAATAAATCACCCCTGCCTGAAGCATAAATATTAAAACAGTCAGAAATGCATCTTTAACTGTTTTAAATCTTTTATTCTTTTTAATTATACCCCATAATTTCCCTGTCTGCAAATCATTCTTTGGAATCCGGCTTTTTTGCCGCTACGCAGAACAATATGAGACCCGCGATAAAAAACAGCGCGATCGCACCGATGCCCAGATTGACGCTGCCCGTGAACTGCGATACCGCGCTGACGACGAGCATCCCAAAAAACGATGCTCCCTTGCCGCAGATATCCATAATACCGAAATATTCGCCTGACTTGTCGGGAGGAATGATTTTTGCATAATATGACCGCGAAAGCGCCTGTATGCCTCCCTGAAACATTCCAACCAAAACAGCCAGAATCCAAAAATGAAGCTGAGCGCTCATAAGCATGGCAAAAACCGCTATAACAACATATGCCGATATGCACACGATTATCAGCTTTTGCGAACTTAATCCTTGCGCGAGCCTGCCGATTGTGATAGAGCTCGGAAACGCAACTATCTGAGTTACAAGCAGTGCCAGCAAAAGTCCCGAAGCGTCAAGCCCGAGTGCGGAGCCGTAGGCGGTAGCCATGTCGATGATTGTGTAAACGCCGTCGATATAAAAAAAGAACGCGATTAAAAAATAAAACACCCTTTTATTCTTTACTATCTCCTTAATCGTATGTCCGAGCTGTGTAAACGCGCTGTTTGCCGCAGCCTTTCCGCCGACGGAGTGTATCTGCTTATACGATTTTATCAACGGAACGGAAAGCGCCGTCCACCACACCGAGACTATCAAAAATGATAAAAGCATGGCTCCCGTCATGCTTATTCCTATGCTGCCCGCTCCCAGCACGAGCCCGAGGCATACCGCAAACGGGACGCAGCTTCCTATATATCCCCACGCATACCCGCGGGAAGACACCATATCCATGCGGCTTTCATCCGTTATATCCGAAAGCATTGAATCATAAAAAATAAGGCTTATGCTGTAGCCTATCCTCGCTGCTATAAAAACTATTAAAAACGCAAGCCAGTGCCCCGCAAAGCCCAAGGCAAGGCAGCCGAGCACGCCCAGAGCAATCGAACATACAAACAGCGGCTTTTTGCACCCCGGCTTATCGGATACCGTTCCGAGCAAAGGCCCTGAAAACGCCACAATAATAGTAGCCGCGGCGGAAGCGTATCCCCAATATGCAAGATAGTCCACCGATGAGATGCCCGCGTTTTGGGCAAGACGGTCAAAATAAATGGGTATTATAGTTGAAACTAAAAGTATAAACGCGGAATTGCCGACGTCGTATAATATCCAGCGCGCTTCGAGTTTTTTAAAGCTGTTTTTCATCCTTGTCATCCTTTACATATTCCGAGCCGAAGGTGAAGCTATACAAATCGTTCCACGGTCTCTCGTTTAAAGCCGACCGCTTAAACTCTTCAATCAGCAGCACCGCCTGACCGACAGCTTCGTCAAAAAGCTTCCTCAGCTTTTCGCTGCTGTCCTCACATTCGGGATCCGCCTGCTTGTTCATCATCATCCCGTGCAGGGATTTATAAAGTCCGCAGATTTTCAGCGCGGCGTTGATTGCGCCGCGTTTGAATTTCCCCGGAGCCAAAAACAGTCCGCAGTAAAATTTATATGAATGCAGAGCCTTGCTTATCTGCTTCGGGGTAATACCGTCAAAAAAACGCGAGATTATCTTCGCAGAGCGATCGTTGACCGTTATATGGCCGCATATCCGCTTGCTGACCGGGTCAAAGCCGTTTTCGAGTAGGAGCGCGCGGTCAAACTCGCCCTCAATTTCGATATGGGTGACTTTCCCCTGAGCGGTTTTACAGTCGATATAGCCGTGGCAGGCGCGGTCGAGCGCAAAATGGCAGATAAAGCCGTAAATATACGCAAGATAGGCTTCGGGTGCTTCGGACGCACAGACGACGTCCGCGGCGTTTTTAAAAAACTCCGCGCCCGCTTTGCCGTGTATGGAATAACCCGTTCGGCTTACCTTATTCGGAATGACCGGGCGGTAATAAAACAGTATATCCGGTCCGTGTAATCCGATGTTGAAAAGCTGTTCGTTTTGCCGTATAATCCTTTTTTCCTCGCCGTTAAGGCGCGCGGTCACAGCCCTGCCGAAGCTGTAGTGAGCATATGTCGCAGGCATTTTTATACTCCTTTAAAAATATTTCACATATGTTTTTAAGATACCCGCATGCCGCAGTTAATATTATATATCCGAAAGATAAATTCCGCTTACACACACTTTAAGTCCCGCCGTTGACAAATATCGGGTATATATCGTATAATATCTTATTATATTTATAGGTTTTATATGCTTATTCGTCTGAAATAAAATACTGCCGCAAATCGCATTTGGCTGTTGCCGAACACGGCGTTTTGGGGTATACTCAAACTAAGGAGTGTTTAAAATGATTACAAGAGTCAAAGCGTGGAAGCTTCTGCTCGAATACAACAAAGAGCCGTTTCATTTGAAGCACGCGCTTACAGTCGAGGGAGTAATGCGATATTTTGCAAAACAGCTCGGCTATGAAAGCGAAGAAGAATTTTGGGGAATCGTCGGGCTTTTGCACGACCTTGACTTTGAGCAATACCCAGAAGATCACTGCGTCAAGGAGCAGGAAATAATGCGCGAACGCGGCGTTGACGAACGCATTATCCGCGCTGCGGCAAGCCACGGCTACGCGCTCACGGTCGATATAAAACCCGAACACGAAATGGAAAAGGTACTGTACGCCACCGACGAGCTTACGGGGCTTATCGGCGCGGTCGCTATAATGCGTCCGTCAAAAAGCGTTTCCGATTTGGAACTCAAGTCAGTCAAAAAGAAGTTCAAAAGCGCAAACTTTGCCGCAGGCTGCTCCAGAGAGGTCATAAAGCGCGGCGCCGATATGCTCGGCTGGGAGCTTGATTATCTTATCGAACAAACCATACTCGCCATGAGAAGCTGTGAAAAAGAAATCGAAAGCAGCGGTTTGGCGTGAAAAGGAAACAATGAATTTATGAAAATTTCCGAAAGCGATATTATTACGCTCGCCGAAAAAAGAAGCCTGCCGGACGATAAGCTGGCGGCGCTTTTAAACACAGGCGAGTTTGACCGAACGCTTTACTCTCTTGCGGATGAAGCGCGCCGAAAGGTTTACGGCGACGAGGTTTACATCCGCGGGCTTATCGAATTTACGAATTACTGCAAAAACGACTGCTTTTACTGCGGAATCAGAAAGGGCAACAAATCAGCCGAACGGTACAGGCTGAGCAAGGAGGAAATCCTCGACTGCTGCGCCGAGGGGTATACGCTGGGCTTTCGCACATTCGTTTTACAGGGCGGAGAGGACCCTTATTACAAAGACGATTTGATTTGTGATATAGTGTCTGAAATCAAAAGCCGCTTTCCCGACTGCGCCGTGACGCTTTCTGTCGGCGAAAAGCCGAAAGAAAGCTACCGCGCGTATTATAACGCGGGGGCGGACAGATATCTTCTGCGCCACGAAACGGCGGACGAAGCGCACTATAAAAAGCTTCATCCCGAAAGCATGAGCCTTGCCCACCGCAAGGAATGCCTGTTTTGGCTAAAGGAGATCGGCTTTCAGGTCGGTTCGGGGTTCATGGTCGGCTCGCCGTATCAGACGACTGAAAATCTTATTTCGGATCTGCGGTTTTTAAGCAAGCTTGAGCCCGACATGATAGGCATCGGTCCTTATATCACCCACACCCAAACGCCGTTTGCGAATTTCCCCTCGGGGGACCTTTTGCTTACCCTGCGGCTTGTTTCGGCACTGCGGCTGATGTTCCCGTATGCGCTTATCCCCGCGACCACCGCGCTCGGCACGCTGCACCCGCAAGGGCGCGAGCTCGGACTCAAAGCGGGAGCAAACGTCGTTATGCCGAATCTTTCGCCGGTAAAGGTCCGCAGGCTTTACGAGCTTTACGAAAACAAAATCTGTACGGGCGACGAAGCCGCCCAGTGCCGCGGATGTTTGGAGCGGCGCGTTAAATCGGCGGGGTATCAAATCGTGACCGCCGTCGGAAATGTAAAAAAGGAGAAAATATGATGACAATTTCTGAATTACAGCAGAAAATACTCAAACTGAAAAAGCAAAACGACGTCTGTATTCTCGCACACAGCTATCAAGCGCGCGAAATAACCGAAATTGCCGATTTTACGGGAGATTCCTTCCAGCTCAGCGTCATGGCAAAATCCGCGCCGCAAAGCACTGTTTTAATGTGCGGCGTGCGATTTATGGCGGAGACCGTGAAGCTATTGTCGCCGCAGAAAAAGGTTTTGCTTTCAAATCCGATAGCCGGCTGCCCGATGGCGGAGCAGATGGACAAAGAGCTTATCTCGGCTGTGAAACGGCAATATCCCGATTACACGGTCGTCGCGTACATAAATACTACGGCCGCGCTTAAAACTGTGTGCGACGTCTGCGTTACGTCGTCGTCCGCGGTGAAAATAGTCAAAAAACTGCCCGAAAAAAACATACTGTTTATCCCCGACTGCAATCTGGGTGATTACGTTCAAAAGCAGGTACCCGAAAAAAACATCAAGCTTTTGCAGGGGGGATGTCCCATCCACGCGCGCGTTTCGTCCGCCGAGGCGAAAAAGGCGCGGCTTGCCTATCCGAACGCAAAGTTACTTGTCCACCCCGAATGCAAGCCGGACGTTCTGGCGCTTGCAGACTACGTCGGCTCGACCTCGGGCATTATGCAGTACGCCGAGAATTCTGACGAAAAGGAATTTATTATCGGCACTGAAATCAGCATAGCGCAGCACCTTTCATATCAGTGCCCCGACAAGCGGTTTTATCCGCTTTCAAAGGATCTGATATGCCCGAATATGAAGTCGACCACGCTTGTCGACGTTTACCACGCGGTCGCGGGAAGCGGCGGCGAGGAAATCGAACTCGACAACGACACCATGAAAAAAGCAAGAATATGTATTGACCGCATGATCGAACTGGGCTAAAAGCCCAGTATGCCTTTTGCGCCGAACGCGCTTTATTGTTTAATTTTACATGGAAATTGAATTTTATCCTGCGGTTTTATGATAAAATACCCGTCTTATTTACCACTGACAGCCTAAAACTATCAAGGTACCTTGATAAAAAATCAAAAAACAGCAAAAGGCTCGAATAATTGAAGCCTTTTGCTGTTTTTATCAAATGTAAAAATCCGTTTTTATGCTTGAAATCCGCCTGAAAGCGTTACATCAGCTTTGTTATCATGTCCGCAAACTCGGTCGGATTTTCGATTTCCAGCCCGCTTATCAGACGCGCCTGGTTATACAAAAGCTTTGCGTAGTCCGTAAGCTTATCCCTGTCGGAATCATACAGCTTCGAAAGCTTGTCCGCTATTTCATGCTCCGAGTTTATTTCCAACACAAGTTCCGCCTTCATGCCCTGGTTTTCGCCCGGCATGCGGCTCAAAACCTTTGCCATTTCGAGTGAAACATACCCCTGCGCCGAGAGGCACACTGCGTGCGCGCCGAGGTTGTTGGAAAATTTAACGTCCGCAACCGCGCCCGAGAGCGACTCTTTGATCTGACCGAGCATGTCCTTTGACGCTTCGTTTTTTTGCTCAAGCTGTTTTTTCTCATCTTCGCTCGAAAGGTCAAGCTCGTCCTTGCAGATGTTCGAGAACTTCTTACCGCCGTACTCAGCGAGCATTTGCAGCGCAAATTCGTCCACCTCGTCGGTCAGATACAGCACACAGTAGCCCTTTGACTTAACCGCCTCGGTCTGCGGAAGCAGAGCGATTTTTTCCTCGCTTTCGCCGCACGCGTAATAAATCGTCTCCTGACCGTCTGTCATAGAATCAACGTATTCTTTGAGCGTAACATACCCTCCGTCCTTGGAGGACCTGAACATAAGCAGATCCTGCAAGCCCTCTTTGTCCGCGCCGTAGTTTGCGTAAACGCCCCATTTTAACTGAACGCCGAACACCGTGAAAAATTTTTCGTACTTTTCCCTGTCGTTCGTCAGCATCTTTTTGAGCTCGTTTTTGATTTTTTTATCTATCGCCTTGGCTATCACTTTCAGCCGATAATCCTGCTGAAGGGTTTCGCGGCTGATGTTTAAATTCAAATCCTGAGAATCGACTATTCCCTTTACAAAGCTGAAATAATCGGGCAGAAGGTCTGAGCACTTGTCCATTATCAGCACGCCGTTTGTATAAAGCGCAAGCCCTTTTTCGTATTCCTTGGAATAATAATCGTAAGGTGCTTTTGCGGGGATATACAAAAGCGAATCAAACGTCGCCTGACCCTCGGTTTTAAAATGTACATACGACAGCGGGTTTTCAAAATCGGTAAATCTGTTTTTGTAATAATCGTTGTAATCGTCGTTTGAAAGCTCGCTTTTGTTTTTGCGCCACAGCGGTATCATCGAGTTGAGAGTGTCGACGGTCGTTTCCTCTTTATATTCACCCTCCTTGTCAGGGTCGGGCACAGAATGCGGCATTTCCATCTTTATCGGATAACGTATATAGTCGCTGTATTTTTTTACAAGCCCGGAAAGGGTGTAACAATTGAGATATTTGCCGTAGTCCTCGCCCTCCGAATCCGGCTTCAGCCAAAGTGTTATGACCGTTCCCGCGGTATCCTTTTCCGCTTCCTCAACGGTATATCCGTCCGCGCCCGAGGAAACCCACCTGTGCGCCTGCTCCTCGCCGAACGCGCGGGTCAATACCTCGATTTTTGACGCCACCATGAACGCCGAGTAAAATCCTACGCCGAACTGCCCTATGACCTCGATATCCTCTTTTTTTGCGTCCCCGTTGTCGTTTTTAAAACCGAGCGAGCCGGATTTCGCGATGATTCCGAGGTTGTCCTCAAGCTCCTTTTCGGTCATCCCTATGCCGTTGTCGGATATCGTAATCGTGCGCGCCGATTTGTCCGACGCGATTTCAATCGCGTAATCCCCGCGTTCCAGCTTGACGGAATCGTCGGTCAGCGATTTGAAATACAGCTTGTCGATAGCGTCCGACGCATTTGAAATAAGCTCGCGGAGAAAAATGTCCTTGTTTGTATAGATGGAATTAATCATCATATCCAGAAGCTTTTTTGATTCTGCCTTAAACTGTTTTTTCCTCATTTATATCATCCTTTCTGCTGTTAAAGGCAAGCAAAGCTTGATGTAAGATAAAACGTTATTATTTAGCCCTCGTGGCATTAAAGTGCTAAATGTTATTATAATACTATAATTTTATCCGTCAAGAACAAAAAATGAAAATTTTGTTAATAAAGCGACCTTGCGTTTTGATGCACTTGCAAAAATGTGAGTTCTTGTGTTATAATTAACCAAAAATCAAAAAACACCAATTTAAAAGCAGAAAGGACGCGCTAAGATGATTGCACAGGAACGATACAAGATTATTTTAGAGCTTTTGTCGCTTAAAAAAACCGTTCACACAAGCGAGCTCATTGAAAAATTCGGAGTATCGCTTGAAACGGTGCGCAGAGACCTTGAGTATCTTGAAAAACAGGGTAAACTGAAACGGGTCCACGGCGGAGCAGTGCTTGAAGTGATCGACGGCCGCACGAGCGACATACCCGAAAGGCTCGCCGTTAATTGGGATAAAAAGCTTCAAATCGGCGAATATGTCGCCTCGCTTTTGCACGAGGGCGACGCTATCTGCATGGACGCAAGCACCACCACCCACGCCATAGCTAAAGTGCTCAAACAAAAATTCCGCCAGCTGACCGTGGTGACAAACTATCTGCCCATCGTAAACGAATTAAGCTCCACAAGCTTCACGGTAGTTGCGTCCGGCGGGGTTTTGCAGGGAAATTTTCAGTCGTTCACAGGCAGGCTCGCCGAGGATAACCTCGAAAAATTTCACGTCAGCAAGGCGTTTGTTTCAATAAGCGGTATCGCCCTGCACCACGGTATGACCGATTTCAGCTTCGAGGAAATCGCGGTCAAAAAAAAGCTGATGTCGATAGCCAATGAAGTGTACATCGTCGCGGACAGCAGTAAATTCGGCGTCGTATCGCTTTTGGACGTATGCGATTTCACCGCCCTGAACGGAATAATAACCGACCCGTCGCTGGACGAAAACATACGCACCATGTTTGAGAAAAACGGTGTAAACATCATAAGCGAAATCAAATAATCACATTTTTTCAATATAATCACATTTAATCCCACATATTCCCTTGACATCACACAAGATAAGTGATAGTATGAAACCAACAACAAACAAAAGCGCCGCTTTATTTGTTGTTGGTTGTTTTTTGACCTGAAACGATAAACCGAATCTTGTGTCAGGATGAAAATTTTAAATTGTCATATTAATATTGTCAAAGGAGTGTTGATTTTGAAAAGAAAATTCACCAATCTTACAAGGCGCCTTCTTGCATGCGCACTGTCGATTTCTATCGGCATATCCGCGGGCACCGCAGGAATGATAAACGCCTCGGCGGACGGTACTCCGACTGTAACAACGGACAAGTCGGTTTACAAGTCTTCAGGCGAAACCTGCACCGTCACATATGAAAACATGCCGGGATCGGACAGCGGCAGCGACTACCGCTGGTACGGCATTTACAAAAGCTCAGACACACCCGGCGCACCCAACACCACAACGGTAAACGATTTCTGGGGTTATTTTTACGGCGAAAGCGGAACTATCACCCTGCCTGAAGCGCAGTGGAACGCGCTCGGCGAAGGAAGCTACAAGCTGTGCATGTTCGCAGGCGAGGGAAAATCGAACGACGCTTACATAATCAGCGCGCAGGCAGACTTTGTCATCTCGG
This sequence comes from uncultured Oscillospiraceae bacterium, assembly GCA_964536085.1. GTDB lineage: Bacteria > Bacillota > Clostridia > Oscillospirales > Ruminococcaceae > CAZHWR01. The sequence goes on along the minus strand of CAZHWR010000021.1, from coordinate 2,121 downwards.
ATTCTGAAGAAGTTCCATCGTCCGACCCTGTACTTACGATGGATAAATCCGAGTACCAGTTGGGTGATACAGCATACGCCGAATGGAAAAATATATCCGGCGCCTCCCCCTGGTACGGCATTTACAAATCCGGTGAAGCGACCGTAGGAACACCGTCCACTATATGGGCGTACATTTCCGCGGGCGACGGCTCCACAGACTTCTCCGACGCACAGCGTGCAAGCTGGACGGATTTGACCGTCGGCAGCTACATATTATATATATTTGCAGACGACGACGCTTCTCATATACTTGCACAGGTGGGCTTTGAAATCACGGATGCGGACGCGCCTTCGGCTCCGCTCGGCGTTTCATACTCGCGCACCGCGACAAAACAAGGCGTAGCGGACGGCACAGTCACAATAAGCGACTCTGAAGAGTCCGCCGCAACCGGATACGCGCTTTACTGGGGCGATGAAAACGGACGTTTTAACGACTATGCACCATTTTCAGTAACTGCGAGCGGAAACACCAAAACCACCTATTCCTTTATTTCCGGTACAGTCATTCCCGCAGGAGCTACACGGCTGTATGCGTATTCGAAGCATTTGAGCTCTGAATCCGAGGAAGCCGTATTTACCGAGCTTGACGAAAATTCGGCGCTTGACGCAACCGAAGACGCATATCTTAAATTTGCAGTTATGTCCGAGCTGCATGTAACAGATGATCCGAATCATATCCACAACATCCATCTCGACAAGGCTCTTAAAGCCGTCAAAGATCTGGCGCCGGACAACGACACTATCGTCTTTAACGGCGATCTCACCGACGGCTATCTGCAAACGCAGTATGACCGGCTTAAATCTATTATAGCGGCAAATTCCGAAGGTCTTCCGGAAATCACCTATGTTATGGGAAATCATGAACTGCTTGACAGGGAAAATAAGACCAGCTATGCGGCAATGTCCGCACGCTTTAAAGAAAACTTTAATTTAGACAGCGTGTATTATACAAAAGAGTACAAGGACTGTACGTTTATTGTTCTTGGCTCCGAAATAAAGGATTCCGGCATCCAGCTTTCGGGATATATCAGTGACGAACAGTTTGAATGGCTTGAGGAACAGCTTGAAAAAGCAAACGACGGCGTAAAGCCGATATTCCTTTTCCTTCACCAGCCGCTTAAAAACACCACGTCGGGCTCGCTCGACGGTCAAGGCTGGAACGGCGTCAATCAAGACGCTCGTTTACACAAGCTGCTTCAACAGTATCCGCAGGTGACTATGTTCACCGGTCACACTCATTGGGAACTGGAAGCCAGGCAGATGTTTTACAGCGGCGGCGGTCTTGACTTCAACTCGTTTAACGACGGCGCAATAGGTTATCTGTGGACAGACGACGACACTTACAAAGAAGGCTCCCAAGGGCTGTTTGTCGAGGTATACGGCGATAAAATCATTGTAAAAGGCTACGATTATGACAACGACTGCTGGATATCCGCGGCACAGTTTATGGTCGACTTGGCCTCCTGCACCGAGGTACAGGCAAAGGCCTGGACGGCGGATGAAGCGACTACGCTGCAAAACAAAGACCTGATCGATAAGGCGTATGCGCAGTTGTTGTCGCTCGGAGAACAAAAGGGCGACTATACGGCGACGTTCGATATACTTAAATCCGCAAAAGAAACGCTCAATTCAATAAACAGCAATATATACACCCTGCTCGAAAAGCTGAACACCTTGAAAGCGCAAACGGAGAGTAAAACAGTGTCTAAAACTGATTTGGACGAGGCTACCGCGTTGTTTAACTCCCTGAGCGACTCAGACAAAGCGCTTGTTCCCGACGCTCAGAGCATACTCGACAAAGCAACGGCTGTGTACCAGTCGTCAATCACCGATCCTGAACCTGCCGAACCGTCTACACCGTCCGAGCCGACTAATCCGGGTTCAACGGATTCAGATGATACGAACAACACAGGCTCAACGGTCACTACTCCCGCGGTTACAAACGGCACGGCTACAGTAAACGGCAAGACGGTGCTGTATGTAAACGGTAAGCAGGTCACGGGCACAAAGGTTGTTACTGTGTCAGGCAAGATGTACGCTGTAGTAGGCGGATATGTTAAGACAGGCAAAAAGCAGGTCG
>CAZHWR010000020.1:0-31849 GCA_964536085.1 uncultured Oscillospiraceae bacterium | reverse complement strand
TACGTAAGGGGAACGACAGAGTAAAAATGAAAAAGGTAAAGGAATTATCGTTTGTTTATTTAGTAGGTGCGGCGGGCTACAGTTTAATTGAAATATTATGGCGCGGCTTCACTCACTGGACGATGACATTAACCGGAGGCGCATGCTTTTTATGTATTTATATAACCAACGCAAAACTGAAAGCAGCCAGGCTTTGGGAGCGGTGTTTAATAGGTTCGGGAATAATAACTACCGCTGAATTTTGCGTAGGATGCGTTGTGAATATTGCTCTTAAATGGAACGTATGGGACTATTCAGCGATGCGTTTTAATCTGCTCGGTCAAATATGTCCGCTGTATTCAGCGCTGTGGTTTGCGCTATGCGCACCCGTAAGTGCATTGGGAAAAGGGATACAAAAAATATTTTTGAAATCACCAGGGACTAAATTATCAATATCCACTAAATTTCAGTAAAAATTTTGTCGCATTTTAGTCATCTTTGGGTTTACATTGCCGTTTTTATATAGTAAAATAATAATATAAATAGAAACAGTTTAATTATAAAGACGGTGGCGAGAATGAAAAAAGCAGTAAGGAGTATTTCTTTCGGATTAACAATTTTAATCCTGTGTTCGGTTTTTTCGGTCGGCGTATTTGCGGGATCCGCTAAAACCAAGGGCAGCAGTAAAAGGCAATATTATTACAGTGATTTGGGTAATAATACTGTCGAATTAACGGGAATCAAGCTTTCAGAAAACGATTATAACGCTGAACGTTTGGTTATAAAAATTCCCGCAAAAGCAAACGGTAAGGCTGTTGTAAAAATAGGAAACAGCGCATTTAAATCGGTTAAAATACCGTATTCCGTCGTTTTGCCTAACGTCGTTCGCGAGATCGGTAAACAGGCGTTTGCCAAAACACGGCTTTTGGATGTAACGCTGTCAAACTCCCTCAGGATTATTGGTAGCGGAGCATTCAGGGATACTGATTTAACCTCTGCCAAGCTTGGCAAGCGTTTAAAGAGGATAGGAATCAAAGCGTTTTACAATACTGAAATCTCAAAAATAACGCTCCCGAAAAGGATAAAATATGTCGGTAAATACGCTTTTTGCACTGATAAAACATTGATAAAATCAGTCAGCATACCGAAAAATATTAAAAAAATCGGTTACAACGCGTTTAGTTCAACATCTGCTAAAACTAAAATAATGGGGTACACGGGAACGCTTTCCGAAGCCTACGCTCAAAAATATAATTATAAATTTTATGATGTGCAAACAAAATTGACCAAAGACAAGGTGAATTACAAAAGCCTTGTTGCAAAATCCTGCCGCACCGAGTTAAAGACCATATCCTCAACCTCCTCAGGAATCGTTAATCTTGAGTGGAATAAAACTACCTCGGTCAATAATATGAGCGGGGTTTCCGAATACCAAATACTTATTGCCGATAATCCTGATTTTAATAATGCGCGCAAGATTATTTTAAAACACGGATATTCCGCTGCTGTTAAAGAATTAAAATCTTCGGTCGTATATTATGTTAAAATCCGCGGCGTCGTTCAAATAAGGATGAAATGGTTTTGGGGTAGCAAATACAGCTACGCAAAGGATTTCAACGGCGCGTGGAGCACGGTTAAAACTGTTAAAACCGCATGAAAGGAATAAACCTCACGGTCTTTTATTTGATTTTCACAAATGATCGGGATGAATTTCTTTTGCAGCTTTTAATGCGCATAAATTGGTAATAATAAATAAAGCAAAGCGGTTTAAGATCATTCTTAAGCCGCTTTAAAACTATTCGTCTGAATTATCAACAATAACTGTGTCTGTCTTTCCGCGCTTTATATTTACCTCAAGAGCGCTTACAAGCTTTTTAAAACTGTTAGACGCAGTGGTAGCCGTCGTTATCATATCCACCGATTCGATATCCTGTTTGTCGATAAAATCTTCCTCGAGCCGTACGGTGTATTCCGCAGGCTTAACATATTCGCCGTCCTCAGGATAAGCGCTTGCATAGTCGGCATCCTCGGATTTCTTTCGTCCGTCTTCTTCGTTTACAGCGTCGTATTCGCAGGCTGTATATTTACCGTCGGAAACAGTGATGGTAACATAGTCCTTCCAGCCGTGGTCGTCGTAATTTTTAAATTCTGCGCGGTATTCGCCGTCTTTCAGTTCAGCCTGCGTCTGTGTTCCGCTGTCTGCTGTACATGAAGAAAAAATCACAGCGGGTGCGGCTGCCGCAAGCAGAAGAGTTAATATTTTTTTACTCAAAAGCATAGCCTCCTTTCTTTTGATAATATTATTATGCCAAGAAAAATTAACATTTATCCTTTGACTTTGTATACATTAATTTATTATTATATAACTGGTATGATTTTTCCGGTATCGCTCAAAATAGTTTTGTGCGCATTATTTTGAAAGGCGGATTTGATTTTGAATAATAAATGTATCATCAACAAAAATACAATTCTAACCTTGTCTGCGCTGGTTGTGATCGCCGCAGCCGCAGCAATGCTGATTATCGGCATAAACAGAAAAAACTCGGTAAGCGAGGCAAGCTCACAGACTTTGCAGACTCCGTATGAAAAAAACTCGTTTGCAATGGATACATTTGTTATTCAGCAAATTTACGCTGACGACGACACTGCCGAAGCGGCCGCGACCGCAGTAGATGAAGAGCTCGCCGATCTCGAAGAAATGATGTCTATGTATAACACCGATTCTCAAATTTCAAAAATCAACAATCAGGCGGGTATGACCGAGGTAAACGTTTATACTCCGTCAAAGGAGCTTTACTCGCTTATAAAAAAAGCCGTCGGATTCTGCAAAAGCTCAAACGGAAGCTTTGACATTACTGTCGCGCCGCTCGTAAAGCTGTGGAATATAACGGGTTCGGATTCAGGCGAACATGAAATACCGTCAGACACATCAATAAAATCTGCGCTTGAGAGGGTAAACTATAAAAACATTGTCCTGGACGATGAAAACAAAACTATATGGCTCAAAAAAGCATTCATGGCCATAGACCTCGGCGGCGTTGCCAAAGGATATGCCTGCGAAAAGATAAAAAGCGTGTATGAGGAATACGGCGTTACCTCCGCGATCGTGTCGTTCGGCGGCAATATCTGTACGATAGGCTCTAAGCCGGACGGCAGTGCTTTCTCTGTAGGTCTGCGCGACCCGTTCGGGAATGAAAACGATATTTTTGCAAAAATAACCGCCGACGGCAGAATCATTGCAACGTCCGGCGCATACGAAAGGTATTTTGAAAAAGACGGAGTAAGATACCACCATATTCTCAGCACGAAAACTGGTTACCCGGCTGAAAGCGATTTGGAAAGCGTATCGGTGTTGTCGGACGACGGAACGTTCGCCGACTATATGTCAACAGAACTTTTTATCGGCGGAACTGACGCTGTCGTACAGATACTCGGAGAAAGCGATTATTCGGTCATCGCAGTGGATAAAAATAAAAATGTTTATGCTTCGGAAAACATCAGGCAAAACGTTGATCTTTCAGACGAATTTGTTTGGGGAGACACGTCAGCCGCGCAAAGCAATACAGACCCGGACGGGAGCGGTACGGATGAGTAACGGTGATAAACGTCCGTTTTTTAAAAAAACCGATATCATTGTTATTGCATTTATCCTGGTTGTTTGCGTGGTCGTTGCCGGAATACAATACAGCAACAGTAACGCATCCGCCGACTCATATGCCGAAATATATCAGGACGGCAGGCTTATCGAGTCGGCAGAGCTTAGCAATGACGGCGAATTTTCAGCGGGCGGGGCGGAGTTTGAAATAAAAAATAATATGATTCGGTTTAAAGATTCCGATTGTCCCGATAAGCTGTGTGTAAACTTTGGATTTATCGGCAAAGCTGGAGATATCGCTGTATGTCTTCCGAAAAAGCTTTATATAAAAATCATCGGACAGGCTTCAGATCCTAATTCCGCAGATATTATTGCGGGATGATAAAAACTGCAAAGGAATGGTTATAATAATACTTTCAGGCAAAAATTCCGCGGCATATAAAATATCGTTTTTGGGGCTGCTGATAGCTGTTTCGGTCGTCCTTGGAGCGGTTGAAAATATGATACCGCCCATACCGTCGCTTCCTCCGGGAATAAAACCGGGGCTGGCAAACATAGTGGTTATGTTTACGCTCGTCTGCCTGCCGAAAAGATATACGGCGGTGATAGTCGCGGCAAAATCACTTTTTGCGTTTTTGACCCGCGGCGCTGTGGCGGGGCTTATGAGCTTAGCGGGCGGGGCGGTGTCCGCAGCAGTCATGGTAATGCTTGTTTTAATATTCAAAAAGAGAATAAGCATATTGCTTTTGAGCGTTTGCGGAGCGGTCTTTCATAACGCGGCGCAGATTTTCGCCGCAGTGTTTATTATCGGAACCGCGAGCGTTGTATATTATCTTCCCGTACTTGTTATCGCCGGGGTAATAATGGGCTATGTAACGGGAATGATACTGCGGATAACGCTTCCTGCGGTCGTTAAAATCAGTCCGTACGGCGGACTGTAGGCTATATGCCGTTTTGTTAAATTTTGCAGAAAGGAACTGTCATAAATATGGCTGTTAAAAAACAGGGGCATCGGTTAAACGGGGTGCGTCTTTCCCATTTTAAAAACACAAAAAATTCGGCTGCGCAGGATATGCCGCTTCCCGAAATTGTGCGCATTCCCATGCTTCAGCATATGGGAGTTGCCTGCAAACCGACTGTAAAAAAAGGAGACAGCGTTACCGTCGGTCAAAAAATAGGGGACAGCGAAGCGTTTTTATCAGTGCCCGTTCATTCAAGTGTGTCCGGCGTTGTCGAGGGGATCGATGAAATTCCCGGTGCGGCGGGAGGCCTTGTTCAGTATGTAGTAATTAAAACAGACGGCAGGCAAACGCTGTGCGAGGATATTGCTCCTCCGCGGGTAAATAATTTAAGCGACCTTATAAAAGCTGTAAGAGAAAGCGGACTTGTCGGCTTGGGAGGAGCGGGTTTTCCGACGCATGTCAAGTTTTCCGCCGACAAACTGAACCGCATTAATACTCTCGTTGTAAACGGCGCGGAGTGCGAGCCTTATATCACTAGCGACAACCGCACTATGCTCGATCATACGCAAGACGTTATCGACGGAATAAACATCATTATGGAGCATCTTGAAATATCGAACGCTTTTATCGGAATTGACGACAATAAGCCTATGGCTATAAAAAAACTTAGTGAAGCGGCAAGCGGGTATGAGGGGATAAACATCGTTAAGCTCAGGTCAGTCTATCCGCAGGGCGCGGAAAAAGTGATTATATTCGCGGCAACGGGAAGAGTCGTCAGCGAGGGCGAGCTTCCGGCGGACGCGGGAGTTTTGGTGATGAACGTTACTTCCGTTGCGTTTGCGGCAAGATATATTAAAACGGGAATACCTCTTATAAGCAAGACCGTCACTGTGGACGGAGGCGCCGTTAAGTCGCCAAAAAACGTCAACGTTTTAATAGGAACGCCTATAAAAGACGTACTTGACTTTTGCGACTGTGATTTTGATTCGGCTCATAAGATTCTAATGGGCGGTCCCATGATGGGAATAAGCGTTTACGACACTTCGCTTCCGGTTATTAAAAACAACAACGCTATCCTGGCGTTTACTGAAAAACAGGCTAAAACCGATAAAACAACCGCGTGTATCAAATGCGGAAAATGCAATAAAGTATGTCCTGTTAATCTCATGCCTGCCTCGCTTGAAAAGGCGCACGATGCTAATAACATAGATTTGTTAAAAGAACTGCATGTCAACCTTTGCATAAACTGCGGCTGTTGTTCGTATATCTGCCCGGCAAAGCGCAATCTGGCGCAGAAAAATCAGCTTTCCAAACAATTGTTAAAAAAAGTTTGAGGTAAAACGCTTCATAGTATTACAAATAATCGGAAAGCACGAAAGGAATGGTCGTTTAGATGAAACTCACGGTAGCTCCGTCGCCGCACATAAGATCAGCCAATAAAACTTACAAAATAATGCTGGACGTTATAATCGCGCTTATTCCGGCGCTTATAGCCTCGTGTTATTTTTTTGGTATACGCGCGCTTTATGTTACTGCAACATGCGTCTTGTTCGCGGTTGCGGCGGAATATGTAACAAGAAAAATAATGAAGCGGGATAATACTATCGGCGATTTGAGCGCCGTTGTAACGGGAATACTGCTCGCTTACAATCTTCCTGTCAGCATACCGCTGTGGATGGCGGCGGTCGGAAGTGTGTTTGCGGTAGTTGTTGTAAAGCAGTTTTTCGGCGGGATAGGGCAAAACTTTGCAAATCCTGCGATTACGGCGAGGATAATTCTTACGCTGTCGTTTTCGGGGCAGATGACCCACTGGGTAACGCCGTTTTACTATCTTTCGTCCGCGGGGATGGACGCTGTCGCTTCTGCAACGCCTTTGGCGGCGGCTCAGTCGGGAGACGTCGCTCCCGGAATGTTCGAGCTTTTTATCGGCGAGTGCGCCGGATGCCTTGGGGAAACCAGTGTTTTGGCGCTGCTTATCGGATTTGCGTATCTTTTGATAAGGCGGGTCATAAACCCTGTTGTACCCGTGGTGTATGTGGGAACGGTATTTGTGTTTTCATTTTTTGCTGGCGCGGATCCGCTGTATCAGATTATGAGCGGCGGTCTTATGCTCGGCGCGGTTTTTATGGCGACCGATTATTCAACGTCGCCGATTACCAATTCAGGCAAAGCAATATTTGCGCTCGGATGCGGGCTTATAACCTCGCTGATAAGATTTTACGGCTCATATCCCGAAGGCGTTTCATTCTCTATCTTATTCATGAATCTGCTAGTGCCGTATATAGATAAATTCACAAGAACCAGACCGTTCGGCGTTGATAAAAGCGCAAAGGAAAAACGCGAAGCAAAGGCGTAAGCAAAGTCAGCAAAAAAAATAAAAGCGTGAAAGCAAAGCTTTCATGTTTTCATAGTTTTATTTTTTTATTCAAATACAATAGAGCAAATTTTGCTTTGCAAACTGTCAAATTTTCGGCATACAGCAAAAGGGGATAAAAGTGTGAAAGAGAAGCAGAAAAGTTTTTTTAATACTATAATTAAGCCCGCGCTTGTTCTGGCGACGGTCGCGTTGATTGTGTCCGCGGCGCTTGTAATTGTGTACAACATTACTAAACAGCCGGAAGGAGCGCTTGATGAAAGCGTTGTGACTGCGGCACAGACGATTTTAAATTCAGACGTGGAAACAGTTGATGTTAATTTAGAACGCTTTGCCGAATTTAATGTCGAGGGAATTGTCAGGTCAACCGCCTCTAATGACGTAGCGGTATATCTTTGGACAAAGGGTTACGGCGGAGAGCTTAAAGCAGTCGTCGGAATAAACGAAAGCTCCGAGGTTATCGGGGTTCAGATAACGTCGATGATGGAAACCGCGGGGCTTGGCGACAGAACTAAGGAACCCGAATTTTTAGAGCAGTACGTCGGAAAGACGGCGGGGGTCGAAGCGGTAAAAAGCGGCGCGGACGGAAATCAGATAGACGCGATTTCAGGCGCCACGATATCATCGAAAGCCGTTACTGCTAATGTAAACAATGCGCTGAGCGTGTATGAACAGATAAAATCGGAGGTGATTTCCGGTGAGTAAAAATCTGAAAATCCTGTTAAACGGAATAATAAAAGAAAATCCCGTGCTGGTTATGCTGCTCGGAATGTGCCCGTCGCTCGCTATTACAACCGGCGCAAAAAACGCTATAGGTATGGGACTTGCCACAACGTTTGTATTGATAGGCTCAAACGTTGTCATTTCGCTTATAAAAAATCTTATTCCGAAATCGGTTAGGCTTCCTTCGTATATCGTTGTTATAGCGGGCTTTGTTACTATAATAGGGCTTTTGATGCAGGCGTATCTGCCGTCGCTTTATGAGGCGCTTGGAATATTTCTGAATCTTATTGTTGTAAACTGCATTATTCTTGGCAGAGCGGAAATGTTCGCAAGCAAAAACGGCGTTTTTAAGTCTGCGCTGGACGGCTTGGGCTTCGGAATAGGCTTTACGCTTGCTCTGTTTATCATCGGCTCTCTTCGCGAGCTTTTGGGTTCGGGAACATGGTTTGGAATTTCGGTGACTGAAAATCTTTTTGAGCCGATGAGCTTTTTTGTCAAATCGGCAGGAGGATTTTTCGTGCTCGGATGCGTTATAGCGGTGTTTAATAAATTAACCTCAAAAAAGCCTCGAAAAGACATCGGCTGTTCGGGATGTCCGGCGGCGTCCGCGTGCGGAAAGGCATGCGGCGGCGAAAACGAACAGCATGAAGCGTAATCAAATTTTAATGAAAGGAACAGCGTGCAAGCCATGAATAATTTTGTACTCATTTTAGTCGGGTCTGTTTTGGTAAATAATTTCGTCCTTTCAAAATTCATGGGCATATGCCCGTTTTTGGGAGTTTCAAAAAAAATAAACTCGGCTCTGGGCATGAGCGCCGCAGTCATATTCGTCATGGTCATGGCGACCGCGGTGACCTATCCGATATACACGCTTTTACTTGCGCCGAACGAGCTTGAATATCTTCAGACAATGGTGTTTATCCTTGTTATTGCGCTGTTTGTTCAGATAGTGGAAATCGTTTTAAAGCGCTTTATGCCGCCGCTGTATAAATCACTCGGCGTGTATCTTCCGCTTATAACAACGAACTGCGCCGTACTGGGTGTGACGCTTTTAAATATCGACAATGAATACACTTTTTTGGAATCGCTTGTAAACGCATTCGGCGCTGGAGTCGGTTTCATGCTTGCACTTATAATATTTGCGGGCATCCGTGAAAAATTGGAGCATTCTCAAATTCCAAAAGCACTTAAGGGGATGCCGTCAACACTCATGGCGGCGTCGATAGTGGCGGCGTCGTTTTCGGGCTTCAGCGGATTATTCGGAATAGGATAAAATTCGGAAAGGTAATTTTAGTGCTATGTTTGAAACATACTTTTTACCAATAATAATTTTTGTTGTAATCGGTCTTTTGGCGGGAATATTGCTTGCAGTCGTGTCATCGGCACTGAGCGTCAAAGAGGACGAGACCGCGGCGAAGGTCAGGGAGGCGCTTCCTGGAGCAAACTGCGGCGCATGCGGATATTCCAGCTGCGATGACTACGCCGAAAATATTGCGCTTCACTCGGCGCCGATTAACAAGTGCGTTCCAGGCGGCGAAAAAACTGCCGCTGAGCTTTCAAAAATCATGGGTACCGAGGCGGGCGAGGTGAACAAGCGGGTCGCGTTTGTTCGCTGTAATGGCAATCACGGCGCTACAGACACCAAATACGACTATTACAATGGCGTTATGACCTGTGCCGCGGTTAAAAATATTTATTCGGGAAACGGCAGCTGCAATTATGGTTGCATGGGCTTCGGAGACTGTGAACAGACGTGCGAGTACGACGCTGTTCATGTTGTAAACGGCGTTTCCGTTGTCGATCCGCAAAAATGTGTCGGATGCTCAAAGTGCGCCGCAGTATGTCCGGCGGGGCTTATCAGTATGATTCAGGCTGATAAACGCGTCAACGTTGCATGCTCAAGCCACGCGCCGGGGAAAACCGCCCGCGCCGCATGCAAAAACGGCTGTATAGCCTGTAGGCGGTGCGAAAAAACCTGTCGATTCGACGCTATACACGTCGTAAATAATTTGGCGGCTATAGATTATGAAAAATGCACCGACTGCGGCGAGTGCGCCGAAGTTTGTCCGGTAAAATGTATTGCAGTTAAAGACGTAAAATGATAGAATATATTTAAAATGCACGAATTCTTCGGCACACAGTATTCTGAAAAGGAAGGTAAAATATGCCCGGAAGAAGAAAAAACAATATAAACTTTTTGGTGTACACGGTTATTATACTGGCGATTGCTTCGTTTGCAACTCTTGCCACGCTTTCCGAAAACGGTTATTTAGGATTTGATTTTCCGCGTTGGTCGGACTTCGGAACGGTTTTCTCAAAAATTGACGATGTTGAAGAAAGCGAAGTAAGGGTTCATTTTATCGACGTAGGCAACGCGGATTGTACTCTCATCGAGTCGCCTGAGGGTAATATTTTGATCGACGCAGGCGAAAGCGATGACAAGTCAACTATTTTACAGTATCTCCGCAAGCTCGATGTCGGTAAGCTTGATTATGTTTTCGCAACACACCCTCACGACGATCATATAGGAAGTATGGCAAAGGTGCTTGAAAGCTTTGAAATCGGCGAGTTTATAATGCCTGAAATGCCCGAAGCGCTTATTCCCACCACTGATGTTTATCAGAATCTTCTGCAAACGATAAGCGATAAAAACATTAATATGCAATATGCCGAAGCGGGACGTATCATCAATTTGGGCGATCTGACGCTCAGACTGCTGACGCCTCTTGACGAATACGACAGCATCAACAACATGTCCATTGTAATAAAACTTACATATAAATCGTTTTCCGTTATGCTTACCGGTGACGCTGAACAGACAGTAGAAAAAGACATCCTTGAAACCTATGACGCATCGGAGCTCAAGGCCGATGTCTTGAAGGTTGGTCATCACGGAAGCGCCACCTCCAGCAGCGAAGCGTTTATAAATGCTGTAGACGCGGATTACTATTATATACCCTGCGGAACAGGCAACAGCTACGGCCATCCATCCACTGAGACGATGAACACCTTAAAAGATGCCGGAGGCGCAATCTTCCGCGCTGATTACGATGGTACGGTTGTATTTTTAAGCGACGGGGAAAATGTGAGTGTTGTAAATGAATAATAAATTTTTTATCATAGACAGATTTGAAAACGGCTTTGCGGTTTGCGAAAACGGCAAAGATATTTTTGTAAATATTCCCCTTTCAAAAATCAAGCACAATGCCTCGGAGGGCGACGTTTTAATTAAATCCGGCAACGGTTATGTTAAGGACGAAGAAGAAACCGCTCGCCGACGCGCAAAGTCGGCGGAGCTTTTGAAAAAGATTTTAGGCAGATAAAATACTCCCCATAAAATTATGGGGAGTATTTTTTAAGCGCTTTGCCTTTATTTTTCGCAGTCGCAAGAATAAAGGCACTCGCAGCTCAGCCAGCGCGGATGAGCAAATTCCGGCCAGAAATTATCGCGGCAGCGACAGGGGTATTTTGCACAGCAGCCGTCAGAATCGCAGCAGATGCGTTTGCTCTGCGAATCGTCCGAACAGATGCAGCGGCGGTCGGTTTCCTCGCAGCCGCACGACTGTTCTTCGCCTGTGTGTTCGTGTTTGCTTTCGCAGTTGCAGCCGTTTAAAGAGCAGCGATCCTCAAGCGCGAATATAGCGTCGGCGGAATTTACGCCGTCATTGAGATTTACATTATTGCAGTTGCACTCCATAGTCATTTTTCCTTTCCGCATGTAAGCGTATTATTTCGTGATTGTGTTCGATCATTTACACTTATCATTGTTTTACAGTTTAGGGCATTAAACCCTAATACAATTTATGCGCTGTAAATAAAATGCGTTCTATCAGCGTATTATGTTGCAAAAATTTAAGAAAAATGTTATCATATTAGAATAAATATATTGTATGTTTGGAGTGTGAATATGGTCAGAAGCATGACGGGCTACGGCAGAGCGTGCGCTCAGTCAAACGGATACGATATTCTTGTAGAAATCAAATCGGTAAATCATCGGTATTATGAATTTTCGTCAAGAATACCGAGAAGCTACGCATATTTGGAGGAAAAACTCAAATCAATGCTTGCGTCCGGCTATGCCGCGCGCGGTAAAGTAGATGTTTCGGCGACCATCCGCTCAACGGACGGCGGCGACACAGCGGTGAGCATCAACGAAAAGCTGGCAGGTGAATATGCCGCTGCTCTGAGAAAGCTTAAGTGCAAGCTTAAGTTAAAAGACGACCTTTCGCTGTCAGCCATTGCAAAATTCGGCGACATCTTCAGCGTCACAAAAGCGGTGGAGGACGCGGATTTTATTTGGGAAACGGTCAAACCGGTCGCTGAGGAAGCGTTTACAGCGTTTGTCAGGATGCGCGAAACCGAGGGCGAAAAGCTAAAGGAGGATATCCTATCGCGGCTTGATGCCATCGGTCATACAGTGACTGTGATTGAACAGCGGTGGCCAGAAACAGTCAACGCATACCGCGAACGTCTTTATGCAAAAATTAAGGAAACGCTTGGCGACAGGGAAATTGACGACCAACGGGTTTTGACTGAGGTCGCAATATTTGCCGATAAAATTGCGGTAGATGAAGAGACAGTGCGGCTTAAAAGCCACATTGCCCAAGTGCGCGATATGCTTATAAATGCAGAGGAGCCAATCGGCAGAAAGCTCGATTTTATTGTGCAGGAAATGAACAGGGAAATCAACACGACCGGCTCAAAAGCGCAGGATATCGAAATTGCCCGCATGGTGGTTGATGTTAAAGCGCAAATTGAAAAAATCAGGGAACAGATTCAAAACATCGAATGACGGTATAGGTGGTTTTTTATGAAGCTGATAAATATCGGATTTGGGAACATGGTTAACGCATCGCGCGTTATCGCCATAGTAAGCCCTGATTCCGCTCCGATAAAACGCATAATTCAAGACGCGCGCGATAAAGGTATGCTTATCGACGCAACTTACGGCAGAAGAACAAGAGCCGTAGTTGTTACCGACGTTAACTTTGTTATACTTTCGGCAATTCAGCCTGAAACTGTCGGCAACAGATTAAGCGTGGTCGATTCCGGGGAGGTCGATGATGAATAGCAGGGGTATTTTGATCGTGCTGTCGGGTCCGTCGGGCTGCGGTAAGGGTACTGTCTTGAAAGAATATTTAAAGTCCCATAAAAATGTATTTGTATCGGTTTCCGCTACAACAAGAAGCCCGCGCACCGGTGAAATAGACGGCGAAGATTATCAATTTTTGACTAAAGAACGTTTTGAAGAAAAAATAGCCCAAGACGGAATGCTGGAATACGCGCAGTACTGCGGAAACTATTACGGCACTCCAAAAAATGAGGTTTTTGACCGTCTTGAAAACGGTGTGGACGTCATTTTGGAGATTGAGGTAAAGGGCGCAAAACAAATAAAGGAAAAGTGCGGGAATGCCGTGTTGGTTTTTGTTGCTCCGCCGAGTATAGGCGAACTGAACTCCAGACTTGCAGGAAGAAACACTGAAGACGCGGAAACAATTAAAGAGAGGCTTGATACCGCGTTTGACGAGCTTAAATGCGCCCGTGATTATGATTATATCATCGTTAACGACGAGGTCAAAGCTGCGGCAAAGCGCCTTGAAAATATTATCGAGGCTTCCAGATACAATAAAATAAATATGAAGGAATATATAGGAGAGATTTTAAAGCAAAAGCAAGCGCGATAGGTTTTTGCTCATATTTGTATACTTTGTAAAATCTTGTCTTTACAGTTAATTTTACGCATTTAATGAAAGGATGAATACAATAATGAGAGCGTCTGTAGAACAATTACTTAAAAACAACGAAAGCTATTATTCACTCGTGGTGGCGATTGCAAAAAGGGCGAGAAGCATTGCCGAAAAAGCCGAGGACGAGGGCGTTATTTTAACTGAAAAGCCCGTTAAACTTGCCGAAGAGGATTTTTTGAAAGGTCAGTATAAATTTATCGAAAAAGAGAATATCGGAAAAGAAATCGAATAGGGATTTATTATGAATTTAAAGGATAAAACCATACTGCTGGGAGTGACCGGCGGGATAGCGGCGTATAAATCCGCGTATCTTGCAAGCGCGCTGAAAAAGCAGGGAGCCGACGTTATTGTTATCATGACTGAAAACGCCGCGGAATTTATTTCTCCGCTGACCTTTGAGACAATAACCAAAAATCGCTGTATTACCGACACATTTTCAAGAAACTTCGAGTGGGATGTTAAGCATGTTTCAATAGCCAAAGCGACAGACGCTGTTTTAATAGCGCCTGCGACTGCCAACATTATTGCAAAGCTTGCAAACGGAATAGCGGACGATATGCTCACCACCACTGTTTTGGCGGCGGGCTGTACAAAGCTTATAGCGCCCGCCATGAACACTGGAATGCTTGAAAATCCGATTACGCAGGATAATATAAAAAAGCTTGCCGGCTATGGTTTTACAATAATTCAGCCGGATAGCGGAGTTTTGGCATGCGGAGATTCCGGAAAAGGCAGACTGCCTGAAACAGACGTTCTGCTGGACAGTCTTGATTATGCGCTTGGTAAAAACGATCTTGCGGGTAAATCGGTACTGGTTACCGCGGGAGCAACCCAGGAAGCCATCGACCCCGTGCGATTTATAACAAATCACTCCAGCGGCAAGATGGGCTATGCAATAGCGCGTGCCGCTGCAAGGCGATCAGCCGACGTTACTCTGATAAGCGGTGAAACCGCTTTAAAAACGCCGTATATGGTAAATCGTATAAACGTTACATCCGCCGCACAAATGTTTTCAGCGGTGAAGGAAAGCTATAAGAGATTCGATTACATCATCAAAGCGGCGGCGGTAGGAGACTACCGACCCGAAGCGCAGAGCGCGGAAAAAATCAAAAAATCAGGCGACACGATTGAGCTTAAGCTAGTAAAAAATGATGATATTTTAAAATATCTCGGCGCGCATAAGCAAGCGGGTCAAAAGCTGTGCGGCTTTTCGATGGAAACTCAAAATCTGATTGAGAACTCACGAAAAAAGCTTATAGAAAAAAACGCAGATATGATCGTTGCAAACAGCCTTATAACGCCCGGCGCGGGATTTGCGGGGGATACCAATTCTGTAACGATAATAACAAAATCAGATGAGCAAGACTTTGACGTCATGCCAAAGTCAGAGCTTGCAGACATTATTCTTGATAAACTTATTGAGCTTTAGTTTGGGGGCGATCATGTGAGCGGCGCGGCTGCAAAAATTGCTGTTGATAAAACCGTTTATTCGTTTGACAAGCTGTTCACATATATTGTCCCCGACGCACTTTTAAAAAGCGTCAAGCCGGGAGTGCGCGTAGTTGTTCCGTTCGGAAGAGGAAATAAAAAAACTCAAGGTATAGTGTTTGAACTGTTTGAATGCGAAGCAAGCAGCGGACTTAAATGCATAGAGTCGGTTATTGATTCCGAACCGGTTTTAAGCCCCGATCTGATTTCGGTTGCAAAATATATGGTAGCAAACACATTTTGTACATATTATGATGCCGTTCACACTATTTTGCCCAACGGCTATAACTATAAAATCGTTCCCGTATACTCACTTGCAGTTCCGTTTGATGAAATTGATTTTTCGTCTCTTTCCGAAGCGGAAAAGCAAATTGTGATGTTTTTGAAAAACACTCACAAAGCAGAAAAAATCAACGATTTTTTTGAATCGCTCAGCGGCGCGGAGTTTAATGGCTGTGTAAATGAACTTATCGGGTCGGGAATAATTATGAAGACAAGCGCCGCGATGCGGCGCATATCCGACAAAACTATAAAAATGGTAAGAGTAACCGGGGAGCAAGTCGAATCGACTGAAAAGCTGACCTCAAAGCAAAAAGCTGTTTTCAGTCTTATTGCTCAGGCGGGAACAGCTTCGGTAAAGGAAGTCTGCACATTTTGTTCGGTGACAAAGGCGGTCTTAAGCAATCTTGAAAAAAAAGGATATATTGAATATTATGACCGTGAGGTAATGCGTACGCCAAGCAAATCTTTGGGCAGAAAGCGCCAAACGGAAATAGTTCTGAATGCAGAACAGCAAAAGGCGTTCGACGGTATTTTTACGCTTTACAGCCAAAACATGCCGAACGCCGCGCTTTTGCACGGAATTACCGGCTCGGGTAAAACGTCGGTATTTTTGAAGCTGATCGGCGCAGTCATACAAAGCGGCAGGCAGGTCATAATGCTTGTTCCCGAAATATCGCTTACCCCGCAAACACTCGATTCATTCAGGAATACTTTCGGTAAAGATGTGGCGGTGCTTCACTCCTCTCTTTCTATGGGAGAACAGCTAGACGAGTGGAAGCGAATCAAAAGCGGCGCGGTGAAAATTGCAGTGGGAACCAGAAGCGCGGTTTTCGCTCCGTTTGACAACATCGGATTGATAATAATGGATGAAGAAGGGGAGTTTTCGTATAAAAGCGACAAGACTCCGCGCTATCATGCGCGGGAAATCGCAAAGCTTCGGTGTAAAAACAACAACGCTCTGCTTCTGCTTGCATCGGCAACTCCGCTGGTCGATAGCTTTTACAGCGCCAAAACAGGAAAATACAGCTTATTCACACTGAAAAACCGATACAACAATTCCGTGCTTCCCGCTGTTGAGATTGTGGATTTAAAAAAAGAGCCGTCACGCGGAGAGCACGCCGTCAGCGAGCGACTGCTGGAAGAGCTTAATGTAAACCTCAAAAACAAAGAGCAGTCGGTTTTGCTTTTAAACCGTCGCGGCTATAATACTCATGCCCAGTGCGTTGAATGTTCCGCCGCGATAGTCTGTCCGAATTGCAGCGTCGCGATGACATATCATAAAGTCAGCGGAATGCTTGTATGCCATTACTGCGGGCTTTCAAAACCGTTGCCTGACACATGCCCAAGCTGTCACGGTAAGTATCTCAGGCTTTCGGGCATAGGCACTCAAAAATTGGAGGAAGAGCTTTCGGACGTTTTTCCGTCCGCGCGCATTCTGCGCATGGATACCGATACGACTTATTCCAAATTCGCATTTGAAGAAAAACTGGGCGGTTTCAGAGACGGCAAATACGACATTATGCTCGGCACGCAGATGATTGCAAAGGGACACGATTTTCCGAACGTAACGCTGACGGGAGTCATACTCGCAGACCAAACGCTGTATTCGGGAGACTTTCGGTGCGGCGAAAAGACTTTTTCACTTTTAACGCAGGTCGTAGGTCGAGCGGGGCGCGCGGATAAACCGGGGCGCGCGATAATTCAAACATATTCTCCCGACGACCCTGTTATCAGCTTTGCCGCAGCGCAGAATTACGATGGATTTTATGAAAGTGAAATCGAGGCTCGCAGAGCTATGCTTTATCCGCCGTTTTGCGATTTATGCGTATTCGGAGTATCTGGCTCGGACGAACGCAGGGTTGCTAAAGCGGCAAACGCGCTGGCTGAAATAATAATAAGCACCGCAAAACAGAGCGCTTTTCATGAACCGCTCAAGCTTTTGGGACCTACGCAGGCAAACGTTTACAGAATCAATAAAAAATACCGTTATCGGCTTATAATAAAATGCAGAATGAACCCGAACACAAAAAAATTTATTCGGTTTGTCTTAAACGGCATCTCATCATTGCCGCAGTTTAATAACATTTCGGTATACGCCGACGTCAACGGTGAGATAAATTAGATTTTTATTGCACTCATGAAAAGGGGATAAATATATTATGGCTAAAAGAAACATCGTCACATTAGGGGACGATATTTTGAGAAAAAAGTGCAGAACAGTTGAAAGCTTTGATAAAAAGCTGGCAATACTTCTAGACGATATGGCGCAAACTATGTATGAGGAAAACGGAGTAGGACTTGCGGCTCCGCAGGTGGGAATGTTAAAAAGAGTTGTTGTGATTGATACCGACGGCGTTTTGTACGAGCTTGTAAATCCCGTAATTGTAAAAACAAACGGGACTCAAACAGGGCCGGAGGGCTGTTTGTCGCTTCCCGGTCAGCAGGGCATAGTCACACGCCCGATGGAGGTCACAGTCGAGGCTTACGACAGGAACGGGAAAAAATTCCGCTTAAAGGGAAAAGAGCTTTTGGCGCGGGCAATCTGCCATGAGCTTGACCACCTCGACGGAGTTCTATATGTAGATATCGCTGAAGAAATGATAGAAGAAGCTTAAAGGATGGGATGGCATTGAAAATTGTTTTTATGGGTACTCCTTATTTTGCTGTGGAGTCGCTCAAAGCTCTTGTTGAAAACAGATTTGATGTTAAAATGGTATTTTCCCAGCCGGACAGGCCGCGCGGAAGAGGGCATAAGCTGGCGTACACACCTGTAAAGGAATATGCCTTAACACATAACATTGACGTTTTTCAGCCAAACACCCTTAAGGACAGCGAATCAATCGAACTGATAAAGCAATTTGAGCCGGATGTTATTGTAGTAGTCGCGTACGGCAAGCTGCTGCCGAAAGCTGTGCTCGATATTCCGAAATACGGATGCGTTAACGTCCACGGTTCGCTTTTGCCAAAATACAGGGGCGCCGCTCCTATTCAGTGGAGCGTTTTAAACGGCGACGGTGTCTCCGGCGTTACAACTATGTACATGGCGCAAGGGCTCGACACCGGCGACATGATACTGTCTGAAAAAGTTGATATCCTGCCAAACGAAACCGCTTCCGAGCTGTACGACCGCCTTGCGGTCGTCGGAGCAGATACGCTCATTAGGACTTTGAACCTTATTGAGACAGGCAGAGCTCCCCGCATTCCGCAGGACGACGCGCTGGCAAGCTATGCGCCGATGTTGTCAAAGGAAATGTCCGAAATCGATTTTAATAAATCTGCACAGCTTGTGAAAAATCAAATCCTCGGACTGTCCGACTGGCCTTGCGCAACCACAGTGTGCACAGGAAAAAGGCTCAAAGTATACAGAGCGTCTTTGGCGGACGGGTATTCGGGAACGCCCGGAGAATTGCTTGACAACAAGAGGTTTATTGTCGGATGTGCCGACGGAGCAGTCGAATTGACCGAAGTACAGTCGGAAGGCTCAAAAAGAACAGACGGCGAAAGCTTTCTGCGCGGCAGAAGGCTGACGACCGGGAAAAAAATTTGGGAAGAATAAAAATCTTATAGTATGCGGAGCTTTTTATGGACACAGCAAGACAATTATCGCTTGACGCACTTTGTAAAATGCATACAAACGAGGCGTTTTCCAATATAATAATCGACAAATTGCTTTCCGCCTCAACTTTAAATGCGCGCGACAGAGCTTTTGCGTCCAAGCTTTTTTACGGCGTATTGGAACGAAAAATAACGCTTGATCACTGTGTTTCAAAGTATTCAAAGCTGCCTTTAAAAAAACTTTCGCCGCAGGTTTTAAATATCCTGCGCATGGGAATATATCAGCTTGTGTTCATGGATTCGGTACCTGACTCGGCGGCGGTGAACGAAAGCGTCAAGCTGGTTTACACATGCCGTCAGCAGAGCGCTAAAGGTTTTGTAAACGCGGTTTTGAGAAGCTTTCTGCGCGACGATAAAAAAATCATTCTGCCGAATAAAAACACAGATTATACAAGGTATTTGGGCGTTAAATATTCCTGTCCCGAGCCGCTTATACAAAAGTGGTTTTCGGAATACGGCGAGAAAAATACAGAGCTTATTTTAAAATCGTCGCTTGGGACACCGCCGTTGTTTATCAGGGTGAACACAAATAAAACCGATTTAAAAACGCTTGCGGCGGCGTTTTCCGAAAAAGGCATAAAGGTTTACAAATCGCGCGAATGTGAAAACTGTCTTGCAATTGCAAAATCAGGAGGAATCGAACATACCGAGGAATACAAAAACGGCATGTTCTACGTGCAGGATTTGGCAAGCCAGCTTTTGTGCGGACTTGTAAATCCTCAAGAAGGAGAAACGGTGCTTGATATGTGCGCGGCTCCGGGCGGAAAATCTTTTACCCTTGCGCAGTATATGAAAAATTCTGGTCGGATTTTCGCCTTTGACATTCATCCCAGCCGCGTAAAGCTTATATCAGACGGCGCGAAAAGATTGGGACTTGACTGCATCACCGCCGCACAGAACAACGCCGCCGTTTATAACGGCAGCTTGCCGAAGGCGGACAAGGTGTTGTGCGACGTTCCGTGCTCCGGGCTTGGAGTCATAAGGCGCAAGCCGGAAATAAAGTATAAATCTCCGAGCGATTTTTACAAGCTTTGCGATATACAGTATAAAATTCTTTCAGAGAGTTCAAAATTAGTTAAGACGGGCGGAATACTGATTTATTCGACCTGCACGCTGTCGCGCAGCGAGAACGATTTGACGGCGGAAAAATTTTTAAATGACAATCCTGATTTTTCACCACTCATTATCGAAAAATATAACGACTATAAGCACACTTTTTTACCGGGCGAATATTCAGGCGACGGATTTTTTATAGCTGTCTTCGAAAAAGTAAACAGGTAAACGTCAGTGATCAGCCGAAAAAAATAAATCGTTTTGATTGTTATATTGTTATCTTAGTTCTGAATATCTTGCCGACGGCAGGGAAGGAATTCTCATAATAATGAAAACTGATATTAAATCGCTCAATCTATCCGAACTGACCAACATGATAACAGGGCTTGGTATGCCCAAATATCGTTCTGGACAAATTTATAAGTGGCTGCACGTAAAAAATGTTAACGACTTTGCGGATATGACGGATATTTCTCACAAAGATATACAAGTATTGGTGGAAAACTTTTACATAACTTCACTAAAAATAGCCAAAAGGCTTGTAAGTAAGATAGACAATACGGTAAAATATTTATATATGCTTGACGATGGAAACTGCGTAGAAAGCGTGCTGATGAAATATAAGCACGGCTACAGTGTGTGTGTTTCTACTCAGGTGGGCTGTAAAATGGGCTGCAAATTCTGTGCTTCCACTATAGCGGGATTTGTCAGGAACCTGACGCCCGGAGAAATTCTTGAGCAGGTTTACAGCGCAAACCGCGACTGTCCCGAAAGGATATCTAACGTAGTTTTAATGGGAATCGGCGAGCCTTTAGACAATTACGACAACGTTTTAAAGTTCTTAATAATGCTTTCAAACGAGGATGGGTTTAATCTGAGCCTGCGGCATGTGAGCCTTTCCACCTGCGGCTTGGTAGATAAGATCTATGCGCTTTCGGAGCATCAGCTCGGGCTTACGCTGTCTGTTTCGCTTCACGCTCCGAACGACGATATCCGCAAAGCGTCGATGCCTATAAACAACAAATGGAATATCAGCGAACTTTTGAACGCTTGCAGGAATTACGCAAACACTACAGGGCGCAGGATATCGTTTGAATACGCGCTTATTCACGGCGTTAACGACAGTGATGAAAACGCCGCTTTACTTGCTAAAAAACTCAAAGGCATGCTTTGCCATGTAAACCTTATTCCCGTCAACAGAGTTGATGAAACGGGCTTTACTCCTGCGGACACCAAGCGTGTGCGTCGGTTTACGGATATATTGACATCTTCAGGAATAAACACAACCGTAAGGCGGACTCTCGGCGCGGATATAAACGCCGCATGCGGGCAGCTAAGGCGCGAACAAATCAAAACGAAAGGCAGTGATACAATCGAATGAATGTTTTCGGGATGACCGATATCGGTCTTGAAAGAGATTCAAATCAGGATGCGTATCACACCGAACAGCTTCCCGACGGGTCGGTTATTGCTATAGTGTGCGATGGTATGGGAGGAGTAAACGGAGGAAACATCGCAAGCGAAATAGCGTGCGATACGATTGTCAGATGCGTTAAACAGGCCTCGGATAAGTTCGACTCCTTTAGCTGCGAGGATTTCAATCAGCTTCTTGTGCGCGCGGTGCACGATGCAAACTCAGAGATATATATGAGATCGATGGAGCAAAAAGAATTTTTCGGCATGGGAACAACTGCTGTGGCGGCAGTGATACATGGTACTTCGGCGCATATCTCGCATGTCGGTGATTCACGCGCATATGTTTATAAAAACGGCGATCTGACCCAAATCACGACCGATCATTCGTTTGTTCAGGAACTGATATCTCGCGGAGAAATAACCGAAACCGAAGCAAGAACTCATCCGCAAAAAAATTTAATTACCAGAGCGGTCGGTATCGGGAAAAAGCTGGAAGTCGATTCAAATGAGGTCGAGCTTTCAAGCGGCGACATAATGCTTTTTTGTTCAGACGGTCTTACAAATATGTGTACAGACAGTGAAATTAAGAGAGTTTTAGAGCATAGCGAATCAGAGGTTTCCGTGTCGTGTAAACGGCTGATACAGCTTGCAAACGAATACGGCGGCGCCGATAATATAACCGCTGTTTTGGTCAGGATATAAAATTATACAATACAAAGGAGTATAATATTATGGATAAATATCTCGGAAAAAGGCTTGACGGACGCTATGAAATAAGAGAGCTTATCGGAAACGGCGGTATGGCAAATGTTTATAAAGCCTATGACAAGCTTGACGATCAGTTTGTCGCACTGAAGATCCTTAAAGACGAATATTCGGACAACGAAGAGTTCCTGCGCCGTTTCAGAAACGAGTCAAAGGCTATTTCCGTGCTTTCGCATGAAAACATTGTGAAGATACTCGACGTCAGCTTCGGCAACAACATCCAATATATCGTTATGGAGTATATCGACGGTATTACGCTCAAAAAATATATGGAGCAGGAAAAAGTGCTCACCTGGAAGGAAGCCGTCCACTTCACGCTTCAGATTTTAAAGGCGTTACAGCACGCACACGAAAACGGCGTTGTACACCGTGATATCAAACCTGAAAATATAATGCTGTTATCCGACGGCACTATTAAAGTGACAGATTTCGGAATCGCAAGTTTTGCGCGCGACGAAAGAAGAGGCTCATCCAAAACCGCCATGGGTTCTGTGCATTATATCAGTCCGGAGCAGGCTAGCGGCGCAAACACTGATGAAAGAACAGATATTTATGCGGTCGGCGTTATGCTTTATGAAATGCTTACCGGCTGTTTGCCGTACGACGGCGTTAATCCTGAGCAGATAGCGGTTATGCATATGCAGTCCAAGGCAAAAATGCCGCGTGAGCTCAACGACACAATTCCGGAGGGACTTGAAGAGATCGTCGTCCGCGCAATGCAGAAAAGTGCGTCTATGCGATATCAAACGGCGGCTGAAATGATTCGTGATATAGACGAATTCAAAGCCAATCCTTCGATACTGTTTGAGTATAAATACTTTTCCGATGAAGGCACCACCAAATTTTTCAACGCCGTGAATTCCGGTGATGACGACGGTGAAGCCTCTGATGCTGACAATGATAAAGGCAAGAAAAAGCGTTCAAAGACGATGACCATATTGGCTGCGATCGCGGCAGCTTGTGTTGTATTTGCCATAGTTATACTTGTTATTATCCTCGGATTCAGCCCGGGAACAAAGGATATTATAATGCCGAATCTCGTGGGACTTAACTACGATGACGTAATAAACGATTCAGAGTATTCTAATATTACACTCAATCCCACACAGGAATACAATGCCGATGAAGAGGTGGGAACGATTCTTGATCAATCTATCCGCGAGGGTATGGTCATAAAAGAGGGAACTGTCGTCAACATAACTGTAAGCAGCGGAGCAGAACAGGTAGATGTTCCGGACGTTTACAATTTAACTCAGGCGGAAGCGGAAGAGGCTATGACCGAAGCGGGACTTTCGTTTAAGATAGTGAACTCATACAGTCTTACCGTCGCGTCGGGAAGCGTAATCAAAACAGATCCTGCAAGAAATACCTCAATACCTTCCAATCAAACCGTTTCAATATATGTAAGCATGGGCGCGCCGAGCGACAAAACCGTTGTTCCGGACGTTATCGGCATGACGCAGTCCAATGCTACCAAGGAAATCGAAAAAGCGGGTCTTGTTGTCAGCGTTACTAAAGTAAACAGCACTGTAACAGAAGGTCAGGTCATCGACCAAAGCCCGAGCGAAGGCGTTTCTGTTGACGAAGGCTCAACGGTTACAATTTCAGTAAGTACAGGTAAGGCTTCCGCTCAGGAAAGGTCGTTCTCGGTATCCATTCCCAGTACGGCCACAGGCGATTATACGTTTAAGGTTTATTTGGACGGAACACAGAAAAAATCGAACACCATAAATGTCGATTCTGTTGATAAATACACTTTCTCGCTCAAATCATCATCAACCGAAGCGCAGGTTTCGGTCATGGTTGCAAAGAGCGGTTCAACCGACTATTCTCTGTATGTCAAATATCAGGTCAACTTCTTAACAGGCACCAAAACAGTGACGTCAGGACCGAACAAGAGTCTTATGACAAGCAACTCACAAACATCATCCGCAACGCCTGCGGCAACATCATCCGCCGCTACCGCAGCAACGTCCTCCGCGGCAGCTGCTGTTTCTTCCGAAGATACTCGAGAGGATAACGAATAACAGTATGAAAAAAGCTGAGGGATTAATAATTAAAGCTATCGGTGGTTTCTATTATATAGAAACCACCGATAACATTATTGAATGTAAAGCAAGAGGAAGGTTCCGAAAAGGAGATATCTCGCCCATGGCGGGCGATAGGGTCTGCATTGAATACGAGGACGCGGAAAAAAAAACAGGCGTTATAAACAGCATTGAACCGCGCAGGAATTTTTTTGTGCGTCCGCCGATTGCCAATCTCGACATAATTGTGTTCGTGGTAGCAGTCTGCGAGCCTGCGCCGTCGTTTTCGGTGCTGGACAAGCTTATAGCCATTGCTGAGTATAAAAACATCGAACCGATCATAGCGGTGACAAAGGGTGATTTGGCAAATGCCGCCGATATTTGTAATCTTTACAAAAACTGCGGCTTTGAGGTATTTAATATCAGCCGAAAAAACACCGATGAAATTCCCGGACTTTTAAAATTGCTCGACGGAAAAATATCCGCGTTTGTGGGAAATTCAGGAGTAGGTAAATCAACGCTTTTAAACAGCATAAACAGCAGTTTGCTTATCGAAACAGGCGATATAAGCAAAAAGCTCGGCAGGGGAAGACACACAACAAGACAGGTTTGCCTGTACAAACTGAAAAACGGCTATATAGCCGATACGCCGGGATTTTCAACAGTCGAATTTGAAAAATACGATATTATTAAAAAAGAAGAGCTAGCCCGCTGTTTTCGTGAATTTGCGCCTTTTACGGATAAATGCAAATTCTCCGATTGCGCGCATATTAACGAAAAAGGATGCGGTATTTGTGAAGCGGTGAAAAACGGCGAAATATCCGAATCCAGACACCGCTGTTACGTTGAAATGTACAACAAGGCAAAGGAATATAAAGAATGGGAACACAGAAAATAATTGGCACAGAATGCTGTTATATCTTCGGCGCAGCTCCGATCAGCGATTATGAATATATCTCGATAAAACCGCTCAGCGGAGATTATGTTATCTGTGCGGACGGCGGATACCGTCACGCGCGCGCGCTTGGAATAAAAGCCGACGCTGTAATAGGCGATTTTGATTCCTCCGATAAGCCTGAAGACGAATTTGTAATCGAATATCCCTCAAAAAAGGACGATACCGACACTATGCTCGCCGTTAAAACCGGGCTTGCCGCAGGATACAAACGCTTTAAAATATACGGTGCTCTCGGCGGCAGATTTGACCATTCGGTTGCAAACGTATCCGCGCTGTTTTACCTCAACATGCACGGTGCTAAAGGAGCGCTTATTGACGATAAAAACATTGTTTATTCACTCTGCGGTGAGTCGAGCATTATCATACCGAAACAAAACGAATCTAAAATTTCTTTGCTTCCGTTTTCCGACAGGGTAACGGGGATAACCTCTGAAAATCTTGTTTATCCGCTGAACAACGCCGTTTTAACCAATTCGTTTCCGCTGGGAGTAAGCAATGATTTTGCAGGAATGAGTGCAAAAATATCAATAAAAAGCGGAAGCATGATAATCGTTGTTTCAAAGGATTAGCACCTTTGCGGCGCTTGCTGTGTATAATGTAGTGTAAAAAATGTATGCAATACATAGAAAAGGCGGCAAGGTAGTATGAAAAAGGGCAAAAACAACTGCTCTGCGGCAGGAAGAATATGTTTGTGCATAGGAGTGCTACTGTTGTTCAGTCTGTTTGGCTCTTTCAGACTTTTGCTGACTCTGGCTGCGGTCGTGCTTATACTTATCGGCCTTTCATGTTTGCTGTTCCGATGTTGATATTAACGATTGAAAGCGTTTTATTTTCAGCCGTTATAGTAAAAACATTCACACAAATTTATGTTGGTTAGGAGGGTATATATGAAAGTTGTTGTGGTGAAAAGTCCGAAATTATTTGCGGGATTGCTGAGATTAATTTTTAAAATAAAAAAAGACTAAATAAGCTTCGCCTGCGGTATTTCTGATTTTCAGTAAGCGGTGGCTTGAAAAGGTCTTAAAAAAAGGCATAATTCTGACCAAATCCCCTCAAGGAGAACGCTAAAATGAGCTCACAGCGTAGTCGGCTCATGCGGATTCCTGAGGGGTGTTTTTTTACAAAGCGTTTAAACAGTATTGTTGAAAACATTGCTTATATATGGTACAATAACTTCAAAGAGATTGTTGTACTTGTTTGTTCTTATTGGCGTGCGCCCGTCGCCCGGCCCGCAACCTGCGCAACCGCCGATTATATCATGCATAACTGTGATCGGAGTGATATATATATCTTTGTTTTTGCCGGATTTGATGTTTGATTCCGTTTTTGACGTGGATTTGCAGCTGATTAAGAGCTATAAAATAAAAGCGCTGATACTAGATGTTGACAATACATTGACCTCGCACGGGAATCCTGTTCCGCTTGATGGTATTGCCGACTGGCTTAATATGCTCAAAAGCGGCGGAATTAAACTTGCAATAGTTTCCAATAATGTTCAAAAACGTGTTAAACCATTTGCGGATCTGCTGGACCTTGAATATATTTCAATGGCGTGCAAGCCGTTGACGATCGGTATAAACAAAGCATGCAGAAAGCTTGAGTGCGGCAGGAAAAACACCGCAATAATCGGAGACCAGATTTTTACCGATGTTTTAGCGGGAAATTTGGCGGGAATAACCACTTTTCTGGTAACTCCCGTTAAGATTGAAGAGACAGCGTTTTTCAAGTTTAAAAGATTGTTTGAAAATATATTTATAAAAAAATACAACGGCAGGAGGAATTGAATTGAGCGCACTTTTCGGACCCGCCGGCAATGCGGAAAGCTTTAAGCAAAAAGGCTACAAAACTAATCTTGATATACCGAAGTATCTAAAAGAATTTGGCCTTACGGCATATGAATACCAGTGCGGCAGAGGAGTTAAAATATCAGACGACTCAGCGCAAAAATTCGGCGCTGCCGCTAACGACGCGGGCATTACTCTTTCTCTGCACGCGCCGTACTATATTTCTCTTTCAAGCGTTGAAGAAGCAAAAAGAGACAACAGTATTAACTATATTTTGCAGTCGGCAAAAGCGGCGAAGGTGATGGGGGCAAAAAGGATAATTGTCCACAGCGGCTCCTGCGGTAAACTAAGCCGCGGGCATGCGCTTGAACTTGCATGCGACACATTGCGCCGCGCGCTTGAAGCGCTGAAAGAGCAAAGCCTCGAAGATATTACCGTTTGCCCCGAAACGATGGGAAAGGTAAATCAGCTCGGGAATCTCGATGAAGTAATGGAACTGTGCAGTCTTGACGACAGCCTTATTCCGTGCATCGATTTCGGTCATTTAAACGCCCGCACATTCGGAGGAATAAAAAACTCCGACGATTACGCCGCTATACTCGATACGATCGGGAACCGTCTTGGAGCGGACAGGCTTCGGGTGTTTCATTCTCACTTCAGCAAAATTGAATTCACCATGCCCGGTGGTGAGAAAAAACATCTGACATTTGACGACAATGTTTTCGGTCCTGAGTTCGAGCCGCTTGCCGAGCTTATTGCAAGGCGGGGATTAAGCCCCACATTTATCTGTGAATCGGCGGGAACACAGGCTGAGGACGCTGCCCTGATGCAAAAGATGTACAACAAACTGAAAGGATAAATGCGATATGAAAAAAAAGGTCTTGGTTATTCACGGTCCCAATATCAACATGCTCGGAGAACGTGAAACGAGCATATACGGAAAAGAAAGCTTCGAAAACATCAACCGTCAGATAAGTGAATGGGCTGATGATTTAAACTTTGAGTGCGAAATTTATCAGTCCAATCACGAGGGTGATATTATTGATAAGCTTCACTCGGCTAAAGATGAAATGGACGGCGTGGTGCTCAATGCAGGCGCATATACCCATTACAGCTACGCTATCAGAGACGCTATTGCCGCGATAAAAATACCTACCATCGAAGTGCATCTTTCCAATATTCACGCGCGCGAGGAATTCAGGCATAAATCGGTTTTGGCTCCGGCGTGCGCGGGGCAGATATCCGGTTTTGGAAAATACAGCTATATGTTAGCGCTCACAGGGCTTAAACCGATGGTGTAAACGCCATGGATATAAGAATAAACAGATTTATAAAAAGAGCTCAGGAAAATATACCCAGCTTCAAAGCCGCTCTCATTACTTCAGATGTCAACAGATATTATTTTGCCGGCATGCAGTCGTCCGCAGGATATCTTTTCGTGTCTCCGAAATACTCATGCTTGCTTATTGATTTCAGATATTACGAAAAGGCAAAACAAATCGTAAAGGACGCCGACGTACTTTTGCTTGAAAATACGTTTGAACAGCTAAACGCATTCATCAAAAACTGCGGCGCGGAAAGGATTTGCATTGAAAACTCCATGAGCCTTGCGAACTATGAAACGCTAGGCAGTAAGCTGCGCGCCAAGCTTGATTATAAATCGGGAATTTCAAAAATAATCTCCGATATGCGGGCAGTCAAGGACGCTTCGGAAATTGAAAGCATAAAGCGCGCACAGAAAATTACAGAGACGGCTCTTGAAAAGACGCTCGGCAAAATAAAGCGCGGCGCTACCGAAAACGATATAGTCAGCGAGCTTGAATACAATATGAAAAAGCTTGGCTCGCAAAGGTGCGCTTTTGAAACGATCGGGGTATCGGGTAAAAAATCCTCCATGCCTCACGGAACCGCATCTGACAAACGGCTTTGCGACGGCGATTTTTTAACGCTCGATTTCGGCGCAGTCGCGGATGGATATTGCAGCGATATGACGCGAACCGTATGCATAGGAGATATATCCGAAAAACAAAAAAAGGTTTACGAGACCGTGAAAACAGCACAGGAGCTTGCCTTTCAGGCAATTAAACCGGGTACTAAATGCTGTGAAATCGATAAAATCGCGCGGGATTATATTTATAAATGCGGTTACGAAGGTTATTTCGGACATGCACTCGGTCACTCCGTTGGACTTGAGATTCATGAAGCCCCCTGTTTTTCCCAAAAGGACGAAAGCGTTTTGCTGCCCGGAATGGTCATAACCGTCGAACCGGGTATTTACATTCAGGGTGAATTCGGCGTTAGAATCGAAAACATGGCGCTTGTAACTGAAAACGGATGCGAAAACCTCACCAAAGCCGTCACAGATTTAATTATTTTATAAAATATACTTGAAAAAAGCTCAATAATAAGATAAAATATAGAAGATATATTTTTTTGTTTAATAACGATTGGAAGAAAAATCTTTCAGTCGGCGTTTTTCGCCGTATCCGGCGCAAAATTCCGCGGCAAAAGTGAAAGGATGGTCACAAATAAATGATTTCAGCAGGTGATTTCAGAAACGGCGTTACATTCGATATGGACGGAAATGTTTTCCAAATCGTTGAATTCCAACACGTTAAACCGGGAAAGGGTTCTCCCTTTGTCCGCGCCAAAATCAAAAACGTTATAACCGGTTCAGTCGTTGAAAGGACTTTCAATCCCACTGAAAAATTTGAAAATGCGTTTATTGAACGCAGGGACATGGAATATCTTTATAACGACGGCAATCTTTATTATTTTATGGACAGCGAAACCTACGAGCAGATGCCTATTGACGCTTCAAAGCTCGGCGATAATTTTAAGTTTGTAAAAGAGAACACGCAAGTCAAGGTGCTTTCTTATCAGGGCAATGTTTTTGGCGTTGAACCTCCGTTCTTCGTAGAGCTTGAAATAACAGAAACCGACCCCGGCTTCAAAGGCGACACTGCTACAAACGCAACAAAGCCCGCCGTTTTGGAAACGGGAGCGGAAATCAAGGTGCCCCTGTTTCTTGAGCCCGGAGAAAAAATCCGTATCGATACAAGAACCGGCGAATATATGGAAAGAGCATAATTTGCACGAATATAGATCCTGCGTCTTTTTCGGCGTACTTGCATGGAGGATATTATTATGAACATTATGGAAAAAGTAGGATACTTAAAAGGTCTCGTTCAGGGGCTTAAAATCGATGAGTCAACAAAAGAAGGAGAAGCTATTCTCGCTATTGTAGATGTTCTTGACGAAATCGCACTTTCAATAGAAGAACTGAACGATTCGCAGAATGAGATGTCCGAGCTGGTCGATATTTTGGATCAGGATCTCGGTGCAGTAGAAGAAGATTTATACGGCGACGGCTGCGATTGCTGTGACGATGACGACTCCGAAGAGGAGGAGCTTTACGAAGTCGTTTGTCCTAACTGCGGCGAAGAAATTTATCTTGATGAGGACGATTTAGACGAAGGCGAAATTGAATGCCCCGAATGCGGATCCGAGCTTGAATTTGATATGGATTCAATCGAGGTTGACGGCGACGATTCCGATGAAGAGGAATAATTTTAATATCATTTCATAGTATTTTACAGTAATTTAAAAGTCTGTTTCAGGGCGGAGTGAAATTCTCCACCGGCGGTGTTGCACACTTGTGTTAAGTCCGCGAGCCGTTAGGTCTCCTGCAGGAACCCTAAGGCCGATTTGGTGAAATTCCAAAACCGACGGTTAAAGTCCGGATGAAAGAAACAAGTGCTGTATTGGCATTTTGGCGCCCGATTTTTCGGGCGCTTTTTGTTTTTGCACATTAATCCAAAACAGACCTTTGAATAAATAAATTTAATTTGGAGGTCATCACAATGACACTGATGAATAAAACAAAAAAACTCACAATTATTGCAATGCTGGCGGCGGTAGCGTCCGTGCTGATGTTTTTGCAATTCAGCGTACCAATGATGCCATCGTTTATTAAAATGGATTTTTCCGAGCTTCCAGCGGCGGTAGCGGCGTGCCTGATGGGACCCGGGGCAGGTGCAGCGGTGTGCTTTTTTAAAAATTTGCTTCACGCTCTGTTTTTCAGCACAACCGGCGGAGTAGGGGAGCTTTCAGATTTCCTTTTGGGCTGTTTGTTCGTTATTCCGATAGGAATTATTTGCAAAAAAATCGAAGGCGTTAAAGGCGCCGCTATCGGAGCCGCCGCCGGTGCTGTTACAATGGCACTAGTAAGTGTTTTTACAAATTATTTCATTGTATATCCCGTTTATACTGCGTTTATGCCTATGGAGGCTATACTTAATATGTATCAGGCGATAAACAAAAATGCCGACACTCTGCTAAAAGCGCTGATAATGTTCAATATGCCGTTTACGTTTTTAAAAGGCGTGTGCAGCTCGTTGATTCTCCTTATCCTTGGGAAAAAGAATATTTTGCAAAATATTAAGAAATTATAAAAATATATTAAAATAATTATTAATACTATTGATATATATTCCTGTTTTGTGCTATTATCTAATCACGGGAACAAACCGTATTATAAATGCAAATTTAAGGGCGCTTCTGAATTTTCAGCGCGTCCCAAAGAAAAGGAAGGTATAGTATTATGAAAAAATTTGTCTGTAAGGTTTGCGGTTACGTCTATGAGGGAGATTCTGCTCCTGATGTATGTCCTATCTGCGGTGCTAAAGCAGATAAGTTCGAGGAGCAGTCGGTCGACAAATCATGGGCTGCCGAGCATGTCGTAGGAGTTGCTAAGGACGTTGATCCCGAAATCATCGAAGGTCTCCGTGAAAACTTCAACGGCGAGTGCAGCGAAGTAGGAATGTATCTTGCGATGGCAAGAGTTGCCCACAGAGAGGGTTATCCCGAAATCGGACTTTACTGGGAAAAAGCAGCCTATGAGGAAGCGGAACACGCGGCTAAATTCGCAGAACTTCTCGGTGAAGTTGTAACTGACTCCACAAAGAAAAACCTTCAGATGCGCGTTGACGCTGAAAACGGCGCTACCGCAGGTAAAGTTGAGCTTGCAAAACGTGCTAAAGAACTCAATCTTGACGCTATTCATGACACTGTACACGAAA
>CAZHWR010000019.1:0-33015 GCA_964536085.1 uncultured Oscillospiraceae bacterium | reverse complement strand
AACAAGAATGGCGTTGCAACGCTGAAGAAATAACGCACAATAAAATCAACAAACGCCCCTCCCGAATCGTCGGGAGGGGCGTTTTTGTGCCCTGTTTTTAAGCTTCTTGCCTTTGATATGGCGAAGATTGCCCCGCTCCGTCTCTTTATTCAGTGCGTTTACCTTTTCTTGCCAATTGCCTATTATCTCTCAACGTTTTTTCTTTTTATACAAAAGAAAAGCTTCCGCGCTTTTGCACGGAAGCTCTCCAACATTAAATGCACAGCAAATCAGCTTATGCGTTATCATCGATATATTTTACAATATCGCCGACGGTTTTGAAAGATTCGTATTTATCTTCTTCGATTTCGATATCGAATTCGTCCTCCAGCGCCATTACCAAATCAACAACGCCCAAGGAATCCGCACCCAAATCGTCGATAATGGAAGCCTCTGCGACTACCTTTTCTTCATCGACATCCAGCTGATCGATAAGTATCGCTTTAACCTTTTCAAATACCATAATTTTTTCCTCCTAAAAAACATATATTTTAGACTACATTGATGTAGAATAAAAAAACAAAATAAAATCTATTCTTCAAATTCTCCGATTTTTCTGAACTTATTATATCGGTTATCGAGCAATTTTGCAACCTCTATTTTGGATAATCTTTCCAAAGCATCGGAAAGATATTCGCAAATCGACTCCGCAGTCCTTTCAGGATCGTTATGAGCGCCGCCCGCAGGTTCGGGAATAATTTGCTCGCAGATTTTAAGACGGCACAAATCTTCAGCGGTTATTTTCATAATATCCGCCGCTTCCTTTTCGCGCGACGCGTCCTTCCACAATATCGAAGCAAACCCTCTTGGTGATATGACCGAATAAATAGCGTTTTCGAGCATTGCAAGCTCGTCGCACACGCCGAGCGCAAGCGCGCCGCCGGAGCCGCCCTCGCCCAGTACTATCGAAACAACCGGCGTTTTAAGACCTGCAAATTCAAACAGATTCTTTGCAATAGCCTCGCCCTGACCGCGCTCTTCCGCGGCAATGCCGCAAAACGCGCCCGGAGTGTCGATAAAACAGATTACCGGGCGGGAAAATTTCTCCGCCTGCCTTGCAAGCCTCAATGCCTTTCTGTACCCCTCGGGGTGCGGCATGGCAAAATTATATTTTTGATTTTCCGCTAAATTCCTGCCCTTGACCTGCGCAATCACTGTCACAGGACGACCGTTAAACCGCGCAACGCCGCCTGTTATCGCAAAGTCGTCGCCGAAAACGCGGTCGCCGTGCATTTCGTAGTACTCATCAAAAATGAGCGGAATATAATCATTAATCGTAGGACGAAGCTTGTTTCTTATAATATCAAGCCGTTCGCACGCTGTAATATCAGGCATTATTATATTAACCCTCCTAACGGAAGCGAGATTATCCAAAACAACAAACAAGAAGATACGCCTTGCTCAGAACGCTATGCACGCTCGTGCAGCTTTATGAGCCTTGAAACTGTTCTTCGCATTTTTGTGCGCTCAACTATCATATCGACAAAGCCATGCTCCTGCAAAAACTCCGCCGACTGAAATTCGTTTGGCAGTCTCTGCTTGATGGTATCCTCAATGACCCGCCTGCCCGCAAAGCCTATAAGCACCTTGGGCTCGGCGATGATAATATCCCCGAGTGACGCAAACGAAGCGGTGACCCCGCCCGTAGTCGGATCAGTCAAAACGGTTATATACAAAAGCCCCGCGTCGGAATGACGCTTCGCCGCAGCAGAGGTTTTCGCCATCTGCATCAGGGAAACCATACCCTCCTGCATTCTGGCGCCTCCGGATGCCGTAAAAATCACAATAGGCAGCCCGTTCGCCGTTGCATATTCAAAAGCCCTTGTGATTTTTTCGCCCACGACAGATCCCATCGACGCCATCATAAAATGCGAATCCATAACGGCTATCACGCATTTGCAGCGGTGGATAGTACATTCACCGGTGACAACCGCGTCTTTTAGCCCGGTTTTTTCCTGCTGGACGGCTATTTTACTCTCATAATCCGGAAAATCTATCGGATTTTTGCTGACCATATCTTTGTCAAATTCAGTAAAGCTGTCCTTATCGGCGGTCATTTGAATCCTCTCCCGCGCGGTAAGACGCGAGTGATATCCGCACTCAGGGCAAACCTTGGATTTTCCCACAAAGTTTTCCATCAGCGTCACCGTCTGGCAGCGGGGACATTTAAAAAACAGCCCCGACGGTATATCCACCCTTGATGTCTTTTCGCCGGATGACATGTCGTTCATACGGTCTTTGACCACCTTGAACAAATCCTCAAGCACGATTTTCACCCTTTCCTTTCGGAGTGAAACACTTATTTCAATATATCCGTTCTTCCCAAAAAGCCGATATCATAATCCGCTTTTTCAAAGTGTTCATTCATAATCAATTTTAACTGATAATCTATGTTCGTGTCAACACCGTCTACCAAAAATTCCGCAAGCGCCCTTTTCATCTTCATAATTGCCTCATGTCTGGTGGGGGCGTAGGTGATGAGCTTTGCTATCATCGAATCGTAATAAGGCGGAATTTCATATCCCTGATAAACTGCGCTGTCTATCCGCACTCCCGGACCTCCGGGCATGTGAAGCCCCAATATCTTTCCGGGTGACGGACGGAAATTCAGCTTGGGATTTTCAGCGTTGATTCTGCACTCAATCGAATGACCCGAAAGCTTTATGTCTTTCTGACAAAACGGCAGCTTTTCACCCGCCGCAATAAGTATCTGCTGTTTAACAAGGTCGATACCTGTTACAAACTCGGTCACCGGATGCTCGACCTGAATCCTCGTGTTCATTTCCATAAAATAGAAATTATGGTTATCGTCCACCAAAAATTCTATCGTTCCTGCGTTTGAATATCCGCCGGCAATCGCCGCGCGGCAAGCCGCCGCGCCCATTCTCTCTCTGAGATTTTCATCGACCACGGGGCTTGGGGCTTCCTCAAGCAGCTTTTGGTTTCTGCGCTGTAAGGAGCAGTCCCTTTCACCCAAATGCACCACGTTGCCGTAGTTGTCCGCAAGAATCTGAATCTCAATGTGGCGCGGATTGCTTATGAATTTTTCTATATACACTCCGTCGTTTCCGAAAAACGACAGCGCCTCCTGACGCGCGGCTGTTATCGCGGGTTCAAGCTCGGATTTATTGTTCACAAGCCGTATACCGCGTCCGCCGCCGCCCGCCGCCGCTTTTACCATAACCGGATATGTTATCCTCTCGGCAATTTCCTCGGCGCTTTTAACATCCTCTATAAGCCCCTCGCTTCCGGGAACCACAGGAACATCGGCGTTCTTCATCGTTTCCTTTGCGCGGGATTTGTCGCCCATCAGTTCAATAGCTTCGGGCGACGGTCCGATAAAAACAACGCCGCACCTGCGGCACATACGGGCAAACTCCGCGCTCTCGGACAAAAATCCAAAGCCCGGATGGATTGCCTTGGCTCCCGTTACCTCGCAAGCCGCTATAATGGACTGAATATTAAGATAGCTGTCTTTACTCGCCGCTTTGCCGATGCAGACGGCTTCGTCCGCTATCTGGGCGTGCAGAGCGTCTTTGTCCGCTTCGGAATAAACTGCGACCGTGCGGATCCCCAGTTCGCGGCAGGCTCTTATAATTCTGATTGCTATTTCGCCGCGGTTGGCGATAAGCACCTTGTCAAACATATCGTCACCTTCCCTATCAGAAGCAAGATTGTAAGGGTCAAGAAGCAACAGGTTCCCCGCTTCTAATCGCCTATCGCAAACATTATTTCAGCGCGCACAACCTTTTTCCCGTCAACAGTGGCAACTGCCTTTCCTACGCCGATTTTTCCCTTCATTTTGATTATCTCAACCTCTAAGCGAAGCGTGTCGCCGGGTCTCACCACTCCTGAAAAACGCGCTTTGTCGATTCCTGCGAAGAACGCGAGCTTGCCCTTGTTTTCAGGCATCGAAAGCGCGCACACCGCGCCCGCCTGCGCAAGCATTTCTATAGTCAAAACGCCCGGCTGAACAGGCTCCTGAGGAAAATGACCCTTAAACCAGAATTCGTCCGGCTTTAAATATTTAGTCGCAACGACCCGCTTTCCGACCTCAAGCTCGTTTACCTCGTCAATCAGCAAAAACGGATCCCTGTGAGGAATAATCTGCTTTATCTGTTCTATATCCATTAAAACACTCATCTGTGAGCTCCTTTCATTGGAATTATTTTATAATAACTATCGGCTGACCAAATTCGACCGCCTGACCGTCCGT
Organism: uncultured Oscillospiraceae bacterium; assembly: GCA_964536085.1. Taxonomy (GTDB): domain Bacteria; phylum Bacillota; class Clostridia; order Oscillospirales; family Ruminococcaceae; genus CAZHWR01. The sequence continues at coordinate 28,760 of CAZHWR010000019.1, read as the reverse complement.
GCAGAGTATCTCGGCGACCTCGCCGTCAAATTCGCTCTGGATTTCGTTCATCAGCTTCATCGATTCGATTATAAACAGCACGTCACCTTTTTTGACCTTCTGCCCCACTCTGACAAACGGATCTCTGTCCGGCGAGGGCGCGGCGTAAAACGTTCCCACTATCGGAGATACCACCTTGTTGCCTGACGGCTGTCCGGAAAGCTCATTGCATGAAGATTCACTATCGCAGGACTGAGATGTCTCCCCGATGCTGTCGTTCAAATCGCAGCCATTGAAGGATTTTCTTTTGTCTATTATTTTAGCGGGGCGTTTTGCCTTGATTTTGATTTTTATCCCGCCGTTTTCGATAGTGAGCTCCCCCATGTCGTTTTGTTTAACAAGTTCCATGAGCCCGCTTATAAATTCAATATCAAATTCCATATTTGCCATAACCCGTTGCCCCTTTCTCAGCCCGACGGTTAATCTTCAAATTTTTTAAAGCAGAGCGACGCGTTGTGCCCTCCGAAGCCAAGAGAATTGGAAAGTGCGTATTTTATATCCTTCGCTCTGGCACCCTCGGTCACATAATCGAGATCGCATTTCGGGTCGGGAGTTTTATATCCGACAGTCTGCGGAATCACGCCCTCTTCGAGCGCTTTCGCGCAGATTATACTCTCGACTGCGCCCGCAGCCCCGAGAAGATGGCCCGTCATCGACTTTGTAGAGCTGATTGCAACCTTTTGGGCGTGCTCTCCGAGTGCTTTTTTTATCGCTGTCGTTTCAAATTCGTCGTTCATCCCGGTGGAGGTGCCGTGCGCGTTGATGTAATCCACCTGTTCGGGGCTGATACCGGCGTCGAGAATCGCAAATTCCATCGCTTTTGCGGCTCCGTCTCCTTCGGGGGACGGACTTGTAATATGATAAGCGTCCGCCGTTGCGCCGTAGCCGACGACTTCCGCGTATATTTTTGCTCCTCTGCTCTTGGCATGCTCATATTCTTCGAGAATAATTATTCCCGCACCCTCGCCGATAACAAAGCCGTCGCGCTCGGCATCAAACGGAATCGAAGCCCTGTCGGGGTCCTCGCTTCTTGTTAAAGCGGTCATGTTGTTAAATCCCGAAACCGCAAGTTTTGTGACCGCCGCCTCAGCGCCGCCGGTTACGCAGGCGTCGAGATATCCGTTTTGAATCGCGTGGAACGCTTCGCCGACAGCGTGCGCCGACGAAGAGCATGCGGTGACCGTGGAGTAGTTCACGCCTTTAAAGCCCGTGTTTATCGAAATCATTCCCGCAGCCATATTCGATATCATCATCGGAATGAAGAAGACCGAAACTCTGCGCGGGCCCTTTTTTGCAAAAACGTCGTGCTCCTTTTCAAACGTCTGGATGCCGCCGATACCGCTTCCGACGATAACGCCTACGCGGTAAGGGTCGAGGTCTTTCAAATCACTCCCGGCATTTTCAAGCGCCTGCTTTGACGCGGCAACCGCATAGTGACAGAACATATCCGAACGCCGCGCCTCTTTTTTGTCCATATAATCAAGCGGGTCGAAATCCTCGATGGTAGCCGCCACTTTAACAGGGATATCCGAGGTATCAAAACGCGTTATCGGCTTGATACCGTGCTTTCCCTCTTTTATTGAATCCCACAGGCTGTCGACTGTGAGCCCCACAGGGGTGACAGCGCCCATACCTGTTATAACTACTCTTCTTTTAGACATAATATTATTCCTTCCCTATTAGCTGCAAGATTGCCGGATTTAAGATGCAAGAATGAAAAATTCACTGTTTCTTTCGGTCTATCACCGAACAATGATGATGTTAAAAACTCAGTTTTCCAAATCACCGCCGCGCAGCGAGTTTTGCCTGCAAAACTTGACATGATGATGTAAAAACACAGTTTTTTACATCATCATTGCGCCGTCCACCACCAGCACCTGACCGGATATATACGAAGCGTCGTCCGACGCCAAAAATGAAACCGCACCCGCTATTTCTTCGGGCTTGCCAAAGCGCTTTAATGAAACCGCGTCGATACACGCCTGTTTTACCTTGTCTGGCAGAACCTCGGTCATCGGAGTGTCGATAAATCCGGGCGCAACCGCGTTGCAGGTGATGTTCCTTGAGCCCAGCTCCTTAGCGGTTGTCAGCGTCATGCCGACTATTCCCGCCTTTGCCGCCGAGTAGTTGAACTGACCTGCGTTGCCGTAAAGCCCCGCTACGGAGGAAATGTTTATTATCCTGCCGCTTTTCTGCCTTATCATAACGCCGCTAACATGGCGGGTCATGTTGAAAACGCTCTTGTAGTTGACGTTTGTCACCGCGTCGAACTGCTCCTCCGACATTCTCGCGACAAGACCGTCCTTTGTGATTCCCGCGTTGTTGACCAAAACGTCAATCGAGCCAAACCGCTCTTTTACCGCCTTTACCATCGCCTCGCACGCCGAAAAATCGGAAACGTCGCAGATGAAGCACTCCGCCTCTACTCCGAACTCGCGGCATGCCTCGGCAGTCTGCTTTCCGCCGTTTTGGACTTCCTGCTCGCCGCGGCAGTTGACCGCTATGTTAAAGCCGTCCTTTGCGAGCCTTTTCGCCATGCACGCGCCCAAGCCCTGCGACGCGCCTGTTATCAAAGCAACCTTAGCCATATTAAACCTCCGTACAGTTATTTATTTAAAAGCTTTTCCGCCTCGCCGAACATATCCTTGATGATTTCGCCGACAGGTTTAACATCCTTGATAAGTCCCGCTATCTGACCGCTCATAAAGCTTCCCTCTTCGAGATTGCCGTCGACGACCGCTTTTCTCAAAGAGCCGACCGAAAGCTCCTCAAACTCCTCGGGCGTTCCGCCGTTTTTCTCAAAGTCCATGAGCTTCCTTGTAAATTTATTCCTGACCGAACGAACGGGATGACCCGTTCCCCTGCCTGTCACGGCGGAGTCGGTGTCCTTCGCCTTTAAAACCAGATTCTTGTAATTCTCGTGGATTTGGCACTCCTCGCTTGCCAAAAACCGCGTTCCGACCTGAACTCCCTCGGCCCCGAGCATGAACGCCGCGGCGATTGCTCTGCCGTCGGCAATGCCGCCCGCGGCAACAACCGGTATCTCCACCGCGTCCGCCACCTGAGGAGTCAAGCAGATAGTAGTGATTTCTCCGATGTGTCCGCCCGCTTCACAGCCCTCGGCGATAACCGCGTCCGCGCCGGCTCTTTCCATTCTTCTTGCAAGCGCTACCGACGGTATGACCGGAAGCACCTTGATTCCCGCGTTTTTCCACGCCTCCATGTATTTACCGGGGCTTCCCGCGCCGGTTGTGACAACGGGGACTTTTTCGTCTATAACGAGCTGCGCCAGATCTTCTGAGTTCGGACTCATCAGCATGATGTTAATTCCGAACGGCTTATCTGTTGCCGCTTTTACGTTTCTTATCTGTTCCCTGACGTAATCAACGGGAGCGGAGCCTCCCGCGATAAGTCCGAGTCCGCCCGCTTTTGACACGGCGGACGCAAGCTTGCTCTCGGCGACCCACGCCATTCCGCCCTGTATTATCGGATATTCAATTCCCAACAGCTTTGTTAAATCAGTGCTGAACATAACGACCGTCCTTTCTTTGCAGTCTGCAAATTACCACTCAAAAACCACAGCGCCCGCAACGAGCCCCGCTCCGAAGCCGACAAGGCAGATTTTATCGCCCTTTTTGATTTTGCCCGCTTCAAACGCCTCGTGCAGCGCAATCGGAACGCTTGCGCTTGAGGTGTTGCCGTAAGAATCCACGTTTACAAAAAATTTATCCATCGGCAATCCCAAATTCTTTGCGGCCGTCTGGATGATTCTTATATTTGCCTGATGAGGTATTATAAGGTCGAGCTCTTCCGGCGAAATTCCCGCTTTTTCACAAGCCTCGCTCACCGCAGACGGCATGACCTTTGTCGCAAATTTATAAACCTCTCTGCCGTCCATATAAAGATAATGGTCTTTTGCTTCACAAAAGCCGTCGAAATCGACAGGCTCGGTCTTGTGCTCCGAAAACGGAGTCTCGGCGGGCTTCAACGCCCTCGCTACAATCGACTTTGCGCCTGTTCCGTCCGACTTTAAGCAGGGGGCGAACATGCCGTCCGAGCCTCTTACAACGCACGACGCCGCACCGTCCCCGAACAATACGCAGGTAGAACGGTCGGAATAATCCGTAAGCTTCGAAAGGCTTTCCGAAGAAACTATCAAAACCGTTTTAAAATCACCGCACGCGATATATCTCCGCGCCATGTCGAGCGCGTAAACAAATCCCGCGCAGGCGCAGTTCAAATCGATACAAGCGGCGTTATGCGCGCCCAAAAGCCCCTGCACAACGCACGATCCGGACGGCGAATAATAGTCAGGTGTGACCGATGTGAACAAAATCAAGTCGATTTCATCAGGCGAAACGCCCGCGTTTTCAAGCGCGTTTTTGGCGGCGTTCAGCCCCATTTCACAGGTGGTTTCCTCAGTCGCCACGCGGCGGTTTTTAATTCCCGTGCGGGTAGTTATCCATTCGTCAGACGTTTCGACTATCTTCGTGAAATCGTCGTTCGATACGATAAAGCCGGGCAGATAAACGCCCGTTCCAAGAATACTTATTGAACTCATTATCTTCTCCGATCTGCCGATTTTTCAGCCGCCTTGCAAATATGCAGCCGACTGTGATATATTTATACTGATATAAACAAAAACGGCAAATTTAATTTATACAGTAATATAGTAATATCACAATTTTATTATTTTTTGCCGTAAATGTCAAATAGCATTAATTTGACTTGACCTTAATAGTAAAAGAAAGGTAATCTGTTGTAAGACGTTTTACCGCCCTCGGGGGTCGGGTCCGCTTTAGAAAGGAACAAAGGCATTATGAAAACAGCATATTTATTTTCGGGGCAGGGCTCTCAGTATCCGGGCATGGGGCGCGAGCTTTTTGAAAAATATCCGGAAACGGCCGATATTTTCGAGTGCGGCAGCGATATTTTGGGCTTCGACCTTAAAAAAGCCTGCTTTGAATACGACGAAACTGAGCTTGCAAAAACCTCGGTATCCCAGCCGGCAATATACGCCGTCTCGCTTATAGCCCTGCACGCGGCAAAGCAAAACGGTATCGAAGCGTCCGCCGTCGCGGGACACTCGCTCGGCGAGTACGCCGCCATGACCGCGGCGGGAATGATCTCCATGGACGACGGCTTTTCGCTTTTAAAAGCGCGCGCCGCCGCCATGCAAAAATGCGCGGACGAGCAGGACGGAGCGATGTACGCCGTCATCGGGCTTTCGCCCGATGAAATAACCGAGGTCTGCGAAAAAACGGACGGCTACGTCGTCCCTGTGAACTTTAACTCCCCCCAGCAGACGGTTATCGCCGGAGAGGAATCAGCGGCGGCCGCCGCCGCCGAGGCGTTTTCCGAAATGGGCAAGCGCGCGGTGAGGCTGAACGTTTCAAGCGCGTTTCACTCAAAGCTTATGGAGCCCGCGGCAAAGGAGCTTGCGCCCGCGCTCGAAAAAGCCGAATTTAAAGCGCCGCAGCTTGATTTTTACTGCAATCTCACGGGCGCGATTTTAGACGACCCGCAAAACATGCCCGAATACCTCGCAAAGCATCTTGTTTCCCCGGTTAAATTCACGTCGGAGCTTGCCGCGATGCAAAAAGCGGGATACGAAAGCTTCGTGGAATTAGGACCCGGCAAGGTTCTGACAGGGCTTGTTAAAAGAACGTTAAAGGGGCTGACCGCCGTTAATATAGAAGATGAAAAAACACTGTTAAAAGCGGCGGCCGCTTTTAACGCATAGGAGAAACCAATATGAAAAAATACGCTCTCATCGGTCATCCGCTCGGTCACACCATGTCCCCTCCGATACACAACCGCCTTTTCGAGCTTTCTAAAATAAAGGCGCAATACGATATTTTGGATATCGCTCCCGAAAAATTAAGCGAAGAGATGGATAAAATATTTGCGCTCGACGGCGTAAACGTCACTATTCCGCATAAAATATCGGTGATACCGTTTTTGTCCCGCCTTGATAAAAGCGCCGAGCTGTACGGCGCGGTAAACGTTATAAACTGCCCTGATAAGTCGGGCTATAACACCGACGTCGTCGGCTTTACGCGCGCGGTAAACGGTCTTGGAGCCGACCTTTGCGGCAAAACTCTGCTTTTGGGCTGCGGGGGCGCGGGAAGAATGATGGCGATTGAAACCGCGGCGAGCGGCGGCGAGCTCACGATAGCCGTGCGCGAAAGCGACATACCCGCCGCAAACGCGCTTGCAGGGGAAATATCTGAAAAAGCAAACCAAAGCGCGAGGGTCATAACCATCCCGGAAATATCGGGCGAATACGACCTGCTTTTGAACGCAACTCCCCTGGGAATGTTCCCAAACGTTGACGCTTGCCCGGTACCCCGCGAGGTTATTATAAAATGCAAATGCGTTTTTGACGCGGTTTACAACCCGCGCGAAACCGTTTTGGTCAAAACCGCGCGCGAAAACGGAATATCCGCGGGCGGCGGCATGGCTATGCTGGTTTATCAGGCGGTCGCCGCGCACGAAATCTGGGACGGCTCGAAATACAATGAAAGTGATGTCAAAAAACTTATATCCGACATGAGCGATCTGCTCGAAGCGTCGGCAAAATAAGCATATTATAAAGGAAACCAGCTATGGAACACATTTTTTTATGCGGCTTTATGGGCTGCGGCAAGTCCACTGTAGGAAAGCAACTCGCAAGGCTTACGGGGAAAAGGTTCATCGATCTCGATAAATTTATTGTCGATAAAGCCTCAATGACTATCCCCGAAATTTTCGAGCGCAACGGCGAGCAGGCGTTCAGACAGCTTGAAACCGACTGCCTATCGGAGCTTTCAGAGCTTCCGAGCGCAGTAATCGCGCTGGGCGGCGGAACGCTCATGCGAAAAGAAAACGTTCAGTCGGCAAAACAAAGCGGCAGGATAGTTTTTCTGAATCCTTCGTTCAAGGTGTGCTACAACCGCATAAAGGGCGACAAAAACCGTCCGCTTGTTGTGAACAACACAAAGGATGAACTGTTTAAAATCTACGAAAGCCGCGAAGATATTTACAAAAACGCAAGCGATATAGAGGTCACGAAAAAATATCCGCCGTATCTGCTCGCAAAACATATCTTAAAGCTCACGCAAAAGCTCAGCTGAGACTTAATTTAAACAGAGGAATGATTTAAAATGAAGATCCTCGCTATAGGCGACGTCGTCGGTCCCGCGGGCTGCGAATTTATCCGCAGAAGGCTACCCGCTTTTAAGCAGGAACACGGCGTTGACATCTGCATTATAAACGGTGAAAATTCCGCGCAGGGCAACGGTATCCTTCCCTCCAGCGCGGAACATCTGCTCGCAAGCGGCGCGGACGTTATCACCACCGGCAACCATGCGTTCAAGCGATGGGAGGCGGCGGACTATTTCGCCGACCACGAATATGTCCTGCGTCCCGCAAACTACCCCGACGCGGTCGCGGGAAACGGATATTATATCTACGACGCGGGGCGGGTTTGCGTGTGCGTCGTGTCGCTTTTAGGCACTGTTTATATGGAAAATCTTGAAAATCCGTTTTTGACGGCGGACAGGATAATAAACCGCGTCAAAGACGAATGCGATTATATTATAATCGACTTTCACGCCGAAGCCACGGGCGAAAAAGCGGCGCTCGCGCACTATCTTGACGGCAGAGTGACCGCGGTTTTGGGAACCCACACCCACGTTCAGACTGCGGACGAAACAATTCTGCCTCACGGCACCGCGTTTATGACCGACATCGGCATGACAGGTCCTGTGAATTCGGCGCTCGGAGTCGACCCCGAATGCGTTATAAAACGCTTTTTACTTCACACCCCCGTGCGGTTTAACTTCTCGAAAAATCCGTGCGAGATGCACGGCGCGCTCCTTGAAACCGATGATAACACGAAAAAATGCGTAAAAATTACGCGCGTTAAATTGGCATAATTAACAATAATTGCCGTTTTAGATTGTAATACAACTGAAATTTTATTATAATAAAAATGTTACTGTACGTTACCGGCACTTTTCAAACGGCCCTTGGAGGGAAACTATGCTTAACAATATAAAAAAAGCTGCGGCGGTCATATTGACAATCTGCATTACAATATGCTTTGCCGGATGCTCCGACGGGGTCACCAACATCTTCAACTTTTCCGCTGACACAAGCTCGCAGGCTGAAGAAGATGTCACTCCGCTTTCATCACTCACCCTGCCTGCGGACACAACTGATTCATTCAACCCGTTTGAAGCCACCACCGTGGCGAACCGCTATATCTTCCCGCTGATGTACGACAGCCTGTTTAAGCTCAACGAACATTTCGCGGCAAAAAAATGCCTGGCGGACAAATATTCTCTTGACGGCAAACAGCTGAGTATCAAAATAAAAAGCGACGTCAAATTTTCCGACGGCACACTGATGACCGCAGACGACGTTGCTTACTCCATAAAAAAAGCGATGTCGTCCCCGCTTTACTCCGACCAGCTTTCAAACATATCCGAAATCGTAAACGACAGCGAAACTGTGAAAATAACCTTAAAACAGTACGACTGCAATTTTATAAACTGCCTTGACACTCCTATCGTCAAAAGCGGCACTGCGGATTCATCCTCTTCGCCGACAGGCTCCGGCAGATACACATTAAACAAAAAAAACGGCGTTTATACGCTGAAATACTACAAAAACTATTTTATAAAGGGTAAGCCTAACTTTAAAAAAATAACGCTTTCAATGGTGCCCGACAGCGAAGCAATTATGACGAGCATCAAAACCGGTCAGGTAGACGCGATGTTTTCAGACCTGCGCGACGGCGAGATCGGCGGCACCTACACCAACACCGTTTCCGTCAGCCTGAACAATATGATTTACATCGGCGTTAACTCAAACAAACGCCTTCTTTCCTCGTCCTCCGCACGCCGCGCAATCTCGTTTGCGCTCAACCGTTCGGTGATTCTTTCAAAGAGCTACTCGAGCCGCGGTACGGCTACTTATCTTCCAATAAATCCGCTGTACGACACGGGAACAAACGTAAAAGTGCCGAGCTACAGCACAAAAAAGGCAACCCAGCTCTTGGAAAAGCTCGGATATACATCGACAAATTCAAGCGGAATCAGAATTAAAAATCGCAAGGCCTTTACGCTTAAGCTTCTCATTAACTCGGACAACGCTTATAAAGAACTGATTGCAAGCGCGGTTAAATCCGCCCTGCAGACCGTCGGCATAGAGATAAAAATCGTGCGCGCCAAAAGCATATCCGCTTTAACGAGCAAGATAAAATCCGGCGACTTCGACCTTTACATCGGCGAGACCAGACTGACTAATAATATGAATATTTCCGACTTTTTCTCAAGCTCGGTTCTGTCAAAAGGAATTTCCGAAAAATCTAAGCTCTCCTCCGCTTATAAAAAATACCTGAAAACGGCGGATATCACGGCGTTCTCAAAAACTTTTTTCAATGAAATGCCGTTTATCCCCCTGCTTTTCAGAAGCGGAATAGTCGCTTACAACGGCAATATAACCACAGAGCCCGTCTGCACCCCGACTGATATCTACAGCAATATCTTCGATTGGAAATAACGCTTGAAACCTTTGTTTTAATCGTTCGGTATTTTTCTTTTTGCAAAAAATGTTTTCTGCACTGAAAAAACCTGTCAGTGCAGAACCCGGAAGAATATACCGACTGATAGATTGCGATAACCGATAAAATAAACCGTTAGAAAGGATAAAGATATGATAAGGCTTGAAAACCATTTGGGCAACATTGAAATCTCTGAAGAATTTTTCATCAATCTTATCGGCTCCGCCGTGACCCAATGCTTCGGCGTTGCGGGAATGGCATCCGCCGGTCCCACTCAGGGGCTTAAAAATTATCTCAGGGCGTTTAATCTGCTGCCCTTCGGAAGCTTTAACGATAAGGGCATAAAAATCAAATATCAAAAACAAAAGTTGAACGTCGAGCTGCACATTCTTGTCACCTACGGAACAAACGTCCCGGCGGTGGTTAAGAGCATAACCGAAAAGGTTACCTTCATCACTCAGGACATAACCGGGATAGACGTTGGCAGCGTCGCAGTATTTGTCGACGGAATTACAAAATAACAAACAACTAACCGAGGTGATTAAAAAGTGATAAACGGTCAGCAATTTAAAGACGCCTTTATTTCCGGCGCAAACAATATCCAGAACAACAAACAGCAGGTGGACGAGTTGAACGTCTTCCCCGTCCCCGACGGCGACACAGGAACCAACATGTCGATGACCATAGGGGCTGCAAAGCAGGCGCTTACGACGATGAACTCACAAAGCGCAGGAGTCGGAGAGATAGCGCATACAGCCGCCTCCGCGCTGCTGCGCGGTGCAAGAGGAAATTCCGGCGTTATTCTTTCGCTTTTGTTTCGCGGTATTGCAAACGGGCTCAAGGATAAGCAGACTGCGAACGGAGCCGATATGGCGCACGCTTTGACTCTCGGCGTTCAGTCGGCGTACAAGGCGGTTATGAAGCCCACCGAGGGCACTATTTTAACCGTTGCGCGCGCTGCGGCGGAGCACGCCGAGGAATTTGCCAAAACAAACAACAGCTTCACCGCCGTTTTCGATGAAATTGTCGTTCATGCAAACGAAGCGTTAAACCAAACCCCCGAGCTTTTGCCCGTTTTGAAAAAAGCGGGAGTTGTCGACGCGGGCGGAATGGGGCTTTTGACTATATTCAAGGGCATGCAGCAGGTTTTCTCCGGCGGGGATATTATCCAGCCGGACAAAAAGGAAGCTCAAAGCAGCGTGCCTCAGACTGCTCCGGAACGGCAAAAAAGCGCCGTCGCCGAAGCGGACGAGGAAATAACCTTTGCATACTGCACCGAGTTTATCGTCAACCGCGGCAAAGCCCAAAAGGGTGCGCTCGCACTGCGCGCGTATCTTGAATCGATAGGCGACTGCGTTGTGGTAGTGGACGACGAGGACATAATCAAGGTGCATGTTCACACCAACAACCCCGGCAACGCGCTTCAGGAGGGGCTTAAATTCGGAACGCTTTCTAACATGAAGATAGAAAATATGCGCGAACAGCACTCCAGCAAGGTGTACGAGCAGGAGCAGCTGGATGAAATGGACGATTACGCCCCGGTAGATCCCGACCGCGAAATCGGCTTTGTTGCCGTCGCCGCAGGTCAGGGCTTACACGCGCTTTTCACCGATCTGGGAGTTGACAAAATCGTCAGCGGCGGTCAGACGATGAACCCCTCGACCGACGATATACTGAGAGCGATAAAATCAGTTCCGGCGAAAACGGTGTTTGTGCTTCCCAACAATAAAAACATTATCATGGCGGCGGAGCAGGCGGTCGCGCTTGCCGACAGAAACGTCTGCGTTTTGCAGACGCGCACTATCCCACAGGGGCTTTCGGCAATGCTTGCGTTCGATCCCGACCTGTCAAATGAAGAAAATTTAACCGCCATGACTCACGCGCTCGACCACGTGAGCACAGGTCAGATAACCTTTGCCGCGCGCGACTCGGATTTCGACGGACACAAAATCAAAAAAGGTGAGATTTTAGGTCTTGACAACGGCAAGCTGAGCTTCACCGAAAAAGACGTTACAAAGGCGGTAACGCGCCTTACCGCGAAGCTTGCAAAGCGCGCGGGAACATCGTTTGTAACCGTTATCTACGGCGCGGACGTTTCCGACTCGCAGGCGCAGGAGGCATACGAGGCTATATCCGCAAAGCTTCCGGGCGACGTTGAGATAAACCTTGTAAACGGCGGACAGCCTGTTTATTACTACATTATTTCCGCTGAATAATCGTTAAATAACCATACGGGCTGTAAAATTACGATGTATTTTTACAGCCCGTAAATCAATTTGAAGCGTTGGGAGGGATAAACTATCGAATCGGCTTACAAAAAATCGGATACAACGCTATCCGACTGCGGGCAAATACCCTCCCTGCTGTCAAAAAACATACGCTATCTAAGCGGCGTGGGCGAAAAAAAAGCGGAACGATATGCGCGTCTGGATGTTTACACCCTCGGCGACCTTATAAGCTTTTATCCGCGTTCGTACATCGATTTTTCCCGCCCTGTAAAAATCGCCGAAACGGTGACAGATGAAATAAACACCGTGCTTGTATCGGTCTACCGCAAACAGCCTGCTCAACGAATCAGAAAAGGCATGACCGTTTACAAGGTCTATGTGACCGACGGCGATGACAACATGTGCGTCACAATATTCAACAGCAAATATCTGTATGACAGGCTCGAAGAGGGCGAAGAATATATACTGCACGGCAAGGTCACGGGAAATCTGCTCAGACGTGAGATGAACTCTCCGATGGCGGAAAAAGCGAATGTCTGCAAGCCTTTCGCGCCTGTTTATCACCAGACCGAAGGACTCAATTCCAAAGCGATATCGGCGAACGTTCAAACCGCGCTGGCTATGGCGGACTTTGGAGAATCCGACCCCCTGCCCGACGATATTTTAAAACGGTACAAACTGTGCCGGCTGCCGTTCGCGCTGAATAATATTCACGCCCCTAAAGACGGCGACGCGCTTTTCGAAGCGCGCAGACGGCTGATTTTCGACGAGCTTTTGACCCTGCAGCTTGGGCTTATGCAGCTTAAAGCAAGAAACCGCGAAGCCACACAAGCCGTTATAAGCGGCGTTTCTATCGAAGGATTTTACAAGCTTCTGCCGTTTACGCTCACAAACGCACAGCTTCGTTGCATTGACGAAATCGCGTGCGACCTTAAAAAAAACGTGCCGATGAACCGACTTGTTCAGGGGGACGTTGGCTCGGGCAAAACGATGGTCGCTGCCGCCGCCGCATATTTGGCGGCAAAAAGCTCGTATCAGACCGCTGTCATGGCTCCGACGGAGATTTTGGCGCAGCAGCACTACAAAACCTTTTCCGAGGTCTTTTCGGGAACTGATGTTAAAATCACGCTTATCACAGGCTCCGGCTCAAAATCGCAGAAGGACAGGGCTTTATTGTCCGCGGCAAGCGGCGAAAGCAGTATCGTCATCGGGACGCACGCGCTTATACAAGACGGCGTTTCATTTAAAAACCTCGGACTGATTGTGACCGACGAACAGCACCGCTTCGGCGTTGCTCAGCGGTCGGCTCTCGCCGAAAAGGGGCGCAATCCGCACATGCTGGTAATGTCCGCAACGCCGATACCGCGCACGCTCGCGCTGATTATCTACGGCGACCTCGACGTATCGGTTATCGACGAGCTTCCCGCAGGCAGGCAAAAGGTCAAGACGCTGATCATAAACAGTTCAAAGCGGGAGCGCGCGCTGAATTTTATTATAAACGAGGTGCAAAACGGCAATCAGGCGTATATAGTCTGCCCGCTGATTGAAGAAACCGAAAGCGACCTGACCGACGTTACGGGCTATTACCAAAAGCTTTCGCGAGGAGTGTTCAAAAGCATAAAAACAGGACTTCTGCACGGCAGAATGAAAGCGGATGAAAAAGACGAAGTCATGGCGGCGTTTAAATCGGGTGAAATCAAGGTTTTAATCTCCACCACGGTCGTCGAAGTCGGGGTGGACATCCCGAACGCCACGGTTATGATGATTGAAAACGCCGAGCGATACGGGCTTTCGCAGCTTCATCAGCTGCGCGGAAGAGTCGGCAGGTCGGACAAAAAGTCCTTTTGCATACTGCTGTCGGACAACCGCTCGGGCGATACAAACTCCCGCCTTAAAGTCATGGCGCAGACGTCCGACGGATTCGAGATTGCAAAAGAGGATTTAAAACTGCGCGGACCGGGCGACTTTTTCGGTGAACGCCAGCACGGACTTCCCAGGCTGAAAATCGCAAACATGGCGCAGGACGCCGAAATCCTTGTGCAAACGCAGGCGGTTGCCCGGGAAATTCTCGCGGACGACCCCGGGCTTTCAGGCAAAGAGCATGCGAATCTTAAAGCGATGACCGAGCGTTTGTTCAGCAGGTCCGGTGAATCGGCGTTCAACTGACGCAATTGACAACCGTACAAAGCGGCTGTAAAATGGTAAATAATCATATTTTCCAAAAGGAAGGATATTCCATAATGATTAACGGATATATAAGAGCGGAGGCGGCGGCGTGCGAAATACGCGTTGCCGACACGGAATTTAACACAAACGCGATAATCGACGCTATACATTCAGCGGCGGAAAAGGGCGTAAGGGTGCTTGTTTTCCCCGAGCTTTGCGTCACCGGATACACCTGCGCCGACCTGTTTTTGCAAAAAGCCTTGCTGGACAGCGCCGAGCGCGCCGTGTGCGACATCGCCTCGGCGACAAAAAGGATAAAAATGCTGGTCGCAGTCGGAGTACCGCTTCGCCACTCAGGTAAACTATACAACTGCGCCGTGGTTATTTTTAACGGCGAAATACTCGGCGTTATCCCAAAAAGCAACATCCCCGACTATTCGGAATTTTACGAAAAACGCCACTTCACTCCCGCGGGCGAGCCGGCCGAAATTATAATCGGGCAAAGGACTTATCCGTTTTCTAACAGGCTTTTGTTCCAAAACTCCTGCATGCCCGAAATGACCGTCGGCTTTGAAATCTGCGAGGACTTATGGGTGCCCGATCCGCCGTCTGTGACGCTTGCAAAATCGGGCGCGACCATAATCGGCAACCTGTCTGCGAGCAGCGAGACTATCGGAAAGTCCGACTACCGCAGAAGCCTTGTTAAAATGCAGTCGGCAAAGCTCAACTGCGCGTATTTGTACGCGGACGCGTCCCAGGGCGAATCTACGACCGACCTTGCCTTTTCAGGTCACAACATAATCGCCGAAAACGGCTCCGTTTTGTCAGAGGCTCTGCCGTTTTGTTCCGGCACTGCGATGACCGAAATCGACGTTGAACTTTTGACCGCCGAACGCCGCAGAATGAACACCTTTAAAACCGTTTCGGGCGAATGTCAAACGGTTTATTTTGAAATGCCGTGCGAACAGCTTCGTCTGACACGACCGTTTTTGCGGCTTCCGTTTGTCCCTCCGAACGAGGAGGACCGGGAAAAGCGGTGCGAGGAGATTCTCGCGATTCAATCCGCGGGGCTCAGAAAACGAATCAGCCACACAAACGCAAAAAACGTTGTGATAGGGCTGTCCGGCGGGCTTGATTCAACACTCGCCTTGCTCGTGTGCGCGCTTGCGATGAAAAGCCTTAACCGCCCTGCAAGAGATATCACCGCCATCACCATGCCCTGCTTCGGCACCACCGTGCGCACCCGCTCAAACGCCGAGCTTTTGGCGCGCGAGCTCGGAACGTCGTTTGTTGAAATCCCGATTTCGGCGGCGGTAAATCAGCACTTTGCCGATATCGGTCAAAGCCCTCGTGAGCACGACGTAACCTTTGAAAACTCCCAGGCAAGAGAGCGCACGCAGGTGCTCATGGACTACGCGAACAAAACCGACGGACTTGTTGTCGGAACGGGCGACCTTTCCGAGCTTGCGCTCGGCTGGGCGACATATAACGGAGACCATATGTCGATGTACGCGGTAAACAGTTCAATTCCGAAAACGCTCGTACGGTATCTGTGCAAGTATTATGCGGACGAATGCGCAAGTAGCGGCGCGCGGGATGTTTTATACGATATTCTCGACACTCCCGTAAGCCCTGAGCTTCTTCCCGCCGAACAAAACGGAGAAATATCTCAAAAAACCGAGGATATAGTCGGTCCTTACGAGCTCCACGACTTTTTTATGTACTATATGGTGCGCTACGGCTTCCCGCCGAAAAAAATCTACCGCATAGCGTGCTTTGCCTTTTACAACCTTTATCCCGAGGAGGAAATTCTGCGCTGGCTGAAAACGTTTTACAGGCGATTTTTCTCCCAGCAGTTCAAACGTTCCTGCCTGCCGGACGGCGTAAAGGTCGGCTCGGTATCGTTCTCGCCGAGAAGCGATTTCAGAATGCCGAGCGACGCGGCGGTGAATATCTGGATGAAGGAGCTTGAAGAAATTAAATAATCATAGATTAAACGCAAAGGCGTGGAAACGATTTTAAATAATCGTTTCCACGCCTTAGACTTTACTGCCGACAACTAACAGCCTATTTCATTTTGCAGCGGTCCGCCTGCAAAAAACGCGTTTATATTTTTAATTGTCGTGTCGGCTATATTTCCCAACGCTTCCTCGGTTAAAAACGCCTGATGAGAAGTCACTATAACATTCGGCATTGTAGTCAAAAGCTGTAAAACTGCGTCCGAAAGCACCTCGTTTGACTTATCCTCAAAGAAAAAGTCCGCTTCTTCCTCATAAACATCGAGCGCGGCGGCGCGAATTTTTTTATTTCTCAGCGCTTCCAGCAAAGCCTCCGAATCAACGAGCGCGCCGCGGGAGGTGTTTATCAAAATCGCGGTGGGCTTCATCGACGCAAGCCGCTTTTTATTTACAACATGATGCGTGTCGTTTGTGAGCGGGCAGTGAAGCGATATAAAATCGCTTTTTTCAAAAAGCTCGTCTATCGGACGGTAATCAATATCCGAATTTTCAGCAGGGTACGGATCGTCCGCGATGACTTTCATTCCAAAGCCGCGGCAGATACCGATAAAAACCCTTCCTATTTTTCCCGTTCCGATAACCCCCATCGTTTTGCCGTGCAGATCCGCGCCGCATAAACCGTTTAAACTGAAATTATACTCCCTTGTGCGGTTATACGCCTTGTGCAGCTTGCGGTTAAGCGTCAGCAGCAGCGCCATGGCAAATTCCGCGACAGCATACGGCGAATACGCGGGAACGCGCACTATCGTTATCCTCTTATCCGACGCGCTTTTGAAATCGACGTTGTTGTAGCCCGCGCATCTCATGGCGATGAGCTTCACGCCGAGCTTTGAAAGCATATCCATCACATCGGCGGACAGGGTGTCGTTAACAAACGCGCAAACGCCGTCGCACCCTGTTGCAAATATCGCCGTCTGCCCGTTGAGCTTATCCTCGATAAACTTGAATTCTATTCCGTCGTGAGGGGAATTTTCAAAGCTTGAGATATCGTACGGCTTGGAATCAAAAAACGCAATTTTTACCATATAGTTCTACTCCTTTCGGCGGTAGCCGTTTTTTCCAGTTGAAAATAGTCTTCCCGCCGAAAGGCAAAAATATAAGGCTGCGCCGCAAAATCAACGGCGCAGCCTTTTTAAGCTGTACGCAAAAGCAATCAGCTTTAATTTTATTCAATATCCTCAAGAGTCTGCATTTCAAGCTGTGCGGTCACAAGCGAATAATATATGCCCTTTTTATCCAAAAGCTCCTTATGAGTGCCTATTTCCGCAATCGAATGACCGTCGATAACAACCAAACGATCCGCGTCTTTAAGCGTTGAAAGCCTGTGGGCTATTGCAAACGTGGTTCTGCCCGAGGTTAGCCTTGAAAGCGCCTTTTGAATCAAAAATTCGCTTTCGGTATCCAGATTTGACGTCGCCTCGTCGAGTATCAGCAGCCTCGGATCGTTTAGGATCGCCCTTGCGATTGCTATCCTTTGGCGCTGACCGCCCGAAAGATTGTAACCGTGTTCGCCCACATAGGTGTTGTAGCCGTCGGGCGTTTTGCAGATAAAATCATGCGCGTTCGCCATCTTCGCCGCCGTGATTATTTCTTCAAGCGTCGCGTCCGGCTTTGCAAAACGCAGATTATTTAAAATCGTGCCCGAAAACAAAAATGTCTCCTGCAAGACTATTCCGAGCTGGCTGTGATAGCAGTCCGATTTTATGTTGTTTATATTCACTCCGTCGATTAAAATTTCGCCGTCGTCAACCTCGTAAAGATGCATAAGCAGGTTTATGAGCGTGGATTTTCCCGTTCCCGACGCTCCAACAAGCCCTATCATCTCGCCGCGCTTTACCTTTAAATCGATGTTTTTCAAAACCGGTTCGTACGAATGATATCCGAACGTAACGTTTTTAAGCTCGATATTGCCTTTTATCTTGTGCTCAACCGCGTCTGGCGGCTCGGTAATATCAGGCTCTTCGTCAAGAATATCGTATATGCGCTCGATGCTTGTGGCGGTGCGCGATATCATCTGCGGGAGGCGCGTCAGCCAATCGAGAGGTCCGTATAAAATACCCGCGTAGGATATAAACTGCGTCAGCGTTCCTATACTCATGCGTGAATTTAAAACGTCGAAGCCGCCGAAAAATGTGACCAGATATATTCCCGCGCCCATAATAAAAATCAGCCACGGATAAAACGTCGCCCAAAATACCTCGTTTTTCTTTTGAAGCGCCGCATATTCCATATTTACGCTGTCGATATTTTCCGACTCCTGTTGTTCCTTCCCGAACGCCTTTACAACGCGCATACCCGATATAACGTCCTGAAGCGCGGAATTTGCCTTGTCGTTCTTTTTCCACTGCATATGAAATCTGCGGTGGACATTTTTGCGCCACAAAAGCGACAGTACGATGACCACGGGGACAAATACGACCGACTCAAGCGTTAAAATCGGATTTATGGTTATCATGTAAACGAGCGCCATGACCATTGTTATAATCATTGCGAACATGTTGCCGAACGTGTCCTGCATGAAATCCTTGACAACATTCGGGTCGCCCATGATTCTGTTCATAATCATTCCCGGGCGGCGGTCATCAATGAACGACATGGTGAGTATCTGCACCTTGTAATACAGCTTTTGGCGCAGCTTTAAAGCAACGCTTGTTCCAAGCCTTGCGCATGCAAGATTTTTGAGTATGTTTACGATTATCGTGAGCACGGTTATCACAAGCATAACCAAAACAAACTGAGCCACATCCGCCATCGTGCCGTCTTGACCTACAAGCGCTGAATCGATAAACTGTTTTTGAACTGCCGGTCCCGCAATGCTCAGCACCGAGCTTAAAATCATAAGCAGCGCTATGATAACAAAGCTCTTTTTGCTGTCGCGGCAGATGTCAGCTATGCGGCTTGTCGCGCGCTTTGAGCCGCCTTTGCAGTGCGGACAGTGCCTCGTTTTCGGCAGTCCGCGTCCGCAGTTTGGGCAAATAGTTTCATATTCACGGTTTTCAATCCGCCTGTCGCTGCCCTCGATTAAAAGCTGCGCTCCCGCTGCGACCGACGCAAACCGCGAAATATGCCTTGATGAGAACAGCGCCGCACGCTCGGTTTGGCCGCTCGCCTTGGGTTTTACAACAAGCTCGCCGCCGCCTATCATGGAATTACAGCTTATTTCTTCGCACTCGTCAAGCGGATACTTTTTTACTGTCTCATCCGCGCGGGTAATGTATAAAGCCCGCCGTGTGACGACGGCATATCCGTCGCGCACAAAGCCGCCCGAAACATCCCTGTCGTACGGTACGCAGTATATTACCTCTTCTCCCGTATTTTTTATACATTCGGGAGGGGTGTAGTTAATGTTCATATTATGTCCTCTTGCCTATGGCGTCCTGCTTCTATATGAATAAATCAAGCTGTTTGCGTTCTCTTGCGCTAAGGCGCGAAACATCGGGGATTTCAAAGCGGTTGCCGTCTAAATCAAGTATCAATATCCTCGTTTCAGTGAGCGATATGACCGCGCCTCCGTTCATTCGGATAACAAATCTGCACCGACCCGAATCAGTCAGAACGTCAAAATACGCAAATCCGTATTCGCTTTTTACCGAATACACCTTTTTTATCTCAGGGGTAAAATAGCGGTAGCCTATCTGTTCTTTCAATATTTTCTGCGTTTTTGGAGACAGCTTTTTCAAATCGGCTATCATGCCGATCTCCTTTGCCTTTTCATCCGCCGTACGCACGGATATGTACAAATCGGGATCGGTGAACGGAAACGCCTGATAAATCTCAACGCGGTCGTATTCTTCATCGCCGATTTTAAGCGACACAAACCCGCCGGGAGTTTTTTCGAAGCTTGCGTTATCCTCAGTCAGATACCGGAGCCTGAGCATTTCCTCGGTTTCCTTTTCCATCATTTCAAGGCTGAATTGTTCATCGTTTTGATTCAAGCTATTCCAGTCCTTTCATTGCGAGCGCTTTCGTCTGAAGCTCGCGCAGTTTATAATAGGTACCCTTTTGCTCCCACAGCTCCTTTGCCGTTCCCTGCTCGGTCAGTCTGCCGTCGTCGATAACGGCGAGCTTTTGAGCGTCGCGCAGGGTGGAAAGTCTGTGGGCGATGGATATGGTCGTTCTTCCTTTGATAAGATAATCTATTGATTTCTGAATCGCCTTTTCGGTTTCGGTGTCTACAGAAGCCGTAGCTTCATCGAGAATAAGTATCTTCGGATTTGCTAGCACCGCCCTGGCAATTGATATCCTCTGCCGCTCGCCGCCCGAAAGCGTTCTTCCCGAAGAGCCGATGACAGTGTCGTAGCCGTCGGGCATTTTGCAGATAAAATCATGCGCGGACGCGAGCATCGCCGCGTTTATAATCTCTTCGCGGGTGGCGTTCGGATTTGAATATGCGATATTCTCGGCGACAGTTCCTATAAAAACATAGGTCTCCTGAGAAACCATAGCCACATTTTTGCGGATCTGCTCAAACGACAGATCTTTCACATTCACACCGTCAAGCAGAATTTCCCCTTCATCGGGGTCGTACAGCCGCAGAATCAGGTTGACAAGCGTGGATTTTCCGGCGCCTGACCGTCCGACGATTCCGAGCATCTTTCCGCCCTCGATTTTCAGGCTGATATTCTTCAAAACCGGGCGGTGCGGCTCATAGCCGAACGTGACGTTTCTAAGCTCGATATCTCCGTTTAGCTTGTCGAGCACCACGGGGTTTTCCTTTTCGGTGATGTCGGGCACCGCATCGATTATCTCAAACAGTCTCTGCGCGGCGTTCATGGAGTCTGCCCAAAGGCGGAACACCCTTGCAAAAAAGTCCATAGGACCGCTTAATTGATTCACATAGCTGGTAAACGTTATCAGCGTTCCGAACGTCATGCTTCTCCCCGACACTATCATATACGCGCCGACGGCAAAGCTCATAAGATACAAAAGGTTTCGCATTCCGCCGTATACAACATTGAAACGGTTGTCAAACCTGACAATCGCCATATCCGCGTTTTGAACGCGGCGGTTGTACTTGTCAAACCGTTCGGTTTCATTTTTCTGCTTGCCAAACGATTTGACCACCCTCGCGCCCATGATATTGTCGTGAATCTGGCTGTTCAAGCTGCGCTCGGAACGGTGTCTGCGTCCGAAAAGCGACCACAGCGCAGGAAGCATTTTAACGCTGAACAGAAACAGCGGCGGAATAAACACGATAACCAAAACGCCAAGCGGCGCGTTGAGGCTTATCAGCATGACCGCAGTGGCGATGACCGTTCCCGCGTTGATTATAATATTCGGAAGTCCATCGAGAAAAAAGCTCGTGACCCTGTCCGCGTCGCTGACTATCCTTGTCATCAAAGAGCCGGTCTGACTGGAATTGTAAAAGCCTATCGACAGCCGTCCCATGGATTTAAACACATCGGATTTTATGGATTTTACGACATCAGGAACTATTTTGGCCGACATTACGCCCTGCAAAATACTGAGCACCTGCAAGGTCAGCTTTGTGATGACCATTGTTATTACAACAAGTCCGAGCGCCGCGGCAAACTGCCCCGCGGGGAAGCCGAATATTCTCAAAAAGCCTTCGTCCTTCGCCAAAACACGGTCGTAAAGAATCGTACCGTTTAAATATGGCCAAACAAGGTTTAACGCCGCCGTCAAAAGATAGGAAACAAGCATTACGGCGATTTTCCACTTATACGGCTTAAAATACCCGAGCGTTTTAAAAAATATCGACCGCTTATCCATACACTTGGGACAGACTTTTCTTGCGGGATCCGGGTAAAGCGTGCCGCACTTCGGGCAAAACGCTTCCTCCTCGTTTTCGGGAGCCGACGGCATACCTCCGCCCGGTCCGCCGCCATGGGGCGGGCCTCCGGGCCCTCCGGGGCCACGAGGCCCTCCGCCGGGAGGACCTCCCGGACTGCCGCCGAACGCGCCTGACGGCGCGCCTTCGCGTTTGGGGCTTACCCCTCCGTCATCCCGATCGGGCGCATGCTCGCGGTTAAATCCGTCCGCGAACGACTGCATATCCGAGTAACAACGGTTTGTAAAATAGCAAAGGACTTCGTCGTCCGATGCAGTCTCGGCGTACAGTATTCCTCCGGACACCGTCTGGACTATATCCAAACGCTTTGCCTCGACTGTTTTCTGTTCCCATTCGTTTTCTTCCGTCTGGGACAGTATGCCCCTGAACAGCATTACCGAACGCGGGTGTTTTGCAGCCGAAACGGTTATTTTATTGCCCGCCGCGGTCACATAGCCATCGGAAAATTTTCTGTTAGACGCAAGATCGCTTTTTGCCGCCGCGGTTATTCCTTTGGGAAGCTTATCCCGCAGGCTTTGCGGCAATGAATCTATCTTCAAATAAATACCACCTATCATACGCAAGAAATTTAGAAGCAGGAAGCAAGAGATTTGACAATATAAAATTGAAAGCTTAGAGCTTTCACACAAGGCGCAGCTTCATCTCCCTGCGCGGGTTTTGTGCTCTGCGCAGCAGATTTTGCCCCGTTCTTTTCGGGCAAAAAGCAAAACCCGACTTGATAATTGAAAGCGTAGAGCTTTCACACAAGGCGCAGCTTCATCTCCCTGCGCGGGTTTTGTGCTCTGCGCAGCAGATTTTGCCCCGTTCTTTTCGGGCAAAAAGCAAAACACGACTTGATAATTGAAAGCGTAGAGCTTTTACACAAAGCGCAGCTTCATCTCCCTGCGCGGGTTTTGTGCTCTGCGCAGCAGATTTTGCCCCGTTCTTTTCGGGCAAAAAGCAAAACACGACTTGATAATTGAAAGCGTAGAGCTTTCAATTATCAATTAGTTCAGCTATCACGCTGTTTGAAACGAGAAATCCCTTTTTTGTGAGAGAAACTCTGTCTTTGCACACGCGCATAAAGCCTGCGTTTTCAAACTGTTTTGCCTTATAATACAGCGCTTTCAGTCTTTTGTCAATCTCTTTTTCAGCTTTATACCTCGCGGCGGTTTTTTCAAGCGAAAGCCCCTCGCAAAGCCGCAGCTTCAGCATTATATATTCATCAAGTCCGCCTGCGCTTTTATCAGTCGCCTTATAAATTCTGCCGTTCGACTTTATATACTCGTCAATATCACGCCCATGGCAGTAACGAACGCCGTTTATAAACGAGTGCGCCGACGTTCCGAAGCCGTAGTATTCTTCGCAGTTCCAGTATTTTAAATTGTGGCGGCTTTCAAAGCCTTTTGCGGCAAAATTGCTGATTTCGTACTGCATTAGCCCGCCGCGCTCCAGTCGGTTTGCAAGCCCCAGATACATCTGCGCCACAATATCGTCGTCAGGGAGCGTTATACCTTTTCTGCCGAAAACGGTGTTCGGCTCGACGGTGAGTATATACGCCGATATCTGCTTTACTCCGAGCGACAGCGCGCTGTCAATCGAAGCTCTTAACGAATCAATCGTCTGATTCGGCGTTGCAATCATCAAATCGGCACAGACGTTTTCAAAGCCCGCCGAAAAAGCGTCGTCAATCGTCCTCTTTGCGTCGTCGGCGGAATGTATCCGTCCGAGAGCCTTTAGCTCGCGGTCGTCAAACGACTGAACCCCGACCGACAGTCTGTTTATACCCACAGTATAATAATCGCGCAATTTTACAGTATCAACCGTCTTGGGGTTGCATTCCAGCGTTATTTCACAGTCCTTTTCAAGCTTCGGAGACAACGCTGTTAAAATTCTATCTATTCTTTCTGGCGAAAATTCGGACGGCGTTCCTCCGCCGAAATAAACGGTGTCCGCCGAAAAGCTCCCCTGAGCGGCGATTTCGCGCAGCAGCGTTTTTTCATATAGGTCAAAAAGCTCCTCATCCTTTGACCTTACCACCGAGTAAAAATCGCAATAAGGGCACTTTGAACGGCAGAACGGTATGTGAATGTAAACGCCCTTTTTTTCGCTATTCATCAAGCTTGAGCACCGCCATAAACGCCTCTGACGGCACCTCCACGCTTCCGAGCTTTCTCATGCGCTTTTTGCCCTCTTTTTGCTTTTCCAAAAGCTTTTTCTTTCGGGTGATGTCGCCGCCGTAGCACTTAGCCAAAACATCCTTTCGCATCGCCTTAACGGTTTCGCGCGCGATTATCTTACCGCCTATCGCCGCCTGAACGGGCACCTCGAACAGCTGGCGCGGTATGTTTTCCTTGAGCTTTTCGGCGATTTTGCGCGCTCTGGCATACGCCTTGTCGTTGTGGACGATAAACGAAAGCGCGTCCACGATTTCGCCGTTGAGCAGTATATCGAGCTTGCTCAGCTTGCTTTCGGCATAGCCCATCATCTCGTAATCGAACGACGCATATCCGCGCGTTCTGGATTTCAGCGTATCGAAAAAGTCATAAACTATCTCGTTGAGCGGAAGCTCGTAATGCAGCTCCGCACGGGTTTCCTCGATGTATTTCATGTCCTTGAAAACCCCGCGCCTGTCCTGACAAAGCTCCATTATGTTGCCCACAAACTCTGTTGGGGTAAGGATAGTGGCTTTTACCATCGGCTCTTCGGCAAGCGCTATCTGACCCGCGTCGGGGTAATTCGTCGGGTTGTCTATCATCAAAACCGTGCCGTCGGTTTTAGTTATTCTGTAAACGACCGAGGGCGCTGTTGTGATAAGGTCAAGATTATACTCCCGCTCTAGCCGTTCGCCGATTATCTCCATATGCAAAAGCCCCAAAAAGCCGCATCGGAAGCCAAATCCGAGAGCGAGCGACGTTTCCGGCTCGAACGTGAGCGAAGCGTCATTCAAGCGCAGCTTTTCAAGTGCGTCGCGCAGGTCGCCGTACTTTGCACCGTCGGCGGGATAAATACCCGAAAACACCATCGGATGAACGTCTCTGTAGCCGGGGAGCGGCTCGGAGGCGGGATTATCGGCGTTTGTCACCGTGTCGCCCACTCTTGTGTCGCCGATATTTTTAATCGAAGCGGCAATGTAGCCAACGTCTCCTGCGTACAAAGCGTCGCACTCGACAAGCTGGGTCGCGCCCATATGCCCCACCTCGACTACCTGATACTCGGCGTTTGACGACATCATGCGGATGGCGTCACCCACTCTTACTGTGCCGTCCTTTACGCGCACATACACTATAACGCCCTTGTACGAATCGTAGTACGAATCGAATATGAGCGCTTTAAGCGGAGCAGAATCGTCGCCCTTCGGCGCGGGAATATCGGTTACTATCCGCTCCAAAACCTCGTCTATGCCCGTTCCCATCTTCGCCGAAATGCGCGGAGCGTCCTCGGCGGGAATGCCGATAACGTCCTCTATTTCCGAGCAGACCCTTTTCGGGTCCGCGCTCGGAAGGTCGATTTTATTGACGACCGGAAGTATCTCCAAATCGTGCTCAACCGCAAGATATGTGTTGGCGAGCGTCTGCGCCTCGATCCCCTGCGAAGCGTCCACCACCAGCACCGCGCCCTCGCACGCGGCGAGCGAGCGCGACACCTCGTAGTTAAAATCGACGTGCCCGGGGGTGTCGATAAGATTAAACGTGTAGGTTTCTCCGTCTTTCGCCTTGTAGTTAAGCGTTACCGCGCGCGCCTTTATCGTTATTCCGCGCTCACGCTCGATATCCATGTTGTCGAGCAGCTGTTCCTCCATATCCCTTTTCTGCACCGTGCTTGTAAGCTCCAAAATGCGGTCGGCAAGCGTGGACTTGCCGTGGTCGATATGGGCGATGATGCTGAAATTTCTTGTCTTTTCTCTGTTAAACACTCTTAGCTTTCTCCCTTAAGTTTACTTATTATACGCCTTAAAAGTCCTGGCTTTTTACCAAGCATGTATCCATCCGCCCGCTCGTACGCCTGCTTGTAAAAATAAAGCTGACTTTCCAGCGGAGGATCTATGTGCGGGACGTATTCATACGTTCCGTCCGGCTTTTGCGCCCTGGCTTTTACGTTGTCGTTTTGCATGATTTTTAAAATGTCTTTTATCCGCTGCTTTATGCCGTCGTCATAAACGGGCGCGCCTATCTCTACGCGCCTGTCGGTATTCCTCGTCATAAAATCAGCCGAAGCGATGTAAATCTCCTCGCGGTCACCCTCGCCGAAGCAGTAGATTCTCGAATGCTCCAAAAACCGCCCTACTATACTTATAACGCGGATGTTATCGGTCTGCCCCGGAACGCCCGATTTCAAGCAACAGATACCGCGGACAATCATATTGATTTTAACCCCCGCCTTCGACGCTTCGACGAGCTTGTCGATAAGCTCTTTGTCGGTCAGCGAATTGAACTTAAGCGTTATCACTCCGCGTCCGCCGAAATTCGCGTGCGCGATTTCTCTGTCGATAAGCTCAGTCACCTTGCTTTTCAGGCAAAGCGGCGCGACCAGCAGAGCGTTTGACTCCCGGACGAGCTTTTCCGCCAACAGCGAGTCAAAAAAGTTCTTTGCTTCCTCACCTATGGCTTTATTCGCTGTGATTATGCACATATCGGTGTAAAGCCTGGCAGTTTTTTCGTTGTAGTTTCCCGTTCCTATCTGGGTTATATACTCGGTGGAATGAACGCCCCTGCGGGTTATCAGCAAAAGCTTGGAATGGACTTTATAGTCGGCAAGACCGTAGCTGACGTTCACGCCCGCTTCCTCGAGCGTTTTTGACCAGTCGATGTTGTTTTCCTCGTCAAACCGCGCGCGAAGCTCGACCGACGCATACACCTGCTTGCCCGCTTCGGCGGCCTTTATCAGCGCGCGGACGATTTTGCTGTGCGACGCCATGCGGTAAAGGGTTATTTTTATTGATTCGACTTTCGGATCCTCTGCCGCTTCATTCAAAAGGCGTATAAACGGATCCATGCTTTCATACGGATAGTGCAAAAACAAATCCCTTTTTTGTATCTGCGGAATCATCGGAGCCTTTTCGTTTACCTGCGGGCTTTTTTGCGGAGTGAGCGGCGGGTAAAACAGCGCGCTGTCTTTTATGCGCTTTTCCACCTCGCCCATAAAGCCGAACGAAAGCGGCGCCGAGGAGGAAAACACCTGCTTGTGCGCAAGCCCCAGCTTATCCGCCAAAAACGACACCGCGTCGCGGTCGCCGTTATATGAAACCTCCAAACGCACAGGAGCGAGCTTTTTACGCTTTTTTAACAGCTCGCTCATCGCGCTTCGGTAGTCAAGCTCAAAATCATATCCGACTATGTCGTTAACATCGATATCCGCGTTTCGCGTTATTCTAAACACCATCTTGGATATTATCTTGTGTTTCTTAAACAGTCTGTCGACAAAATGGCAGATGATATCCTCCGTCAGTGCGAAGCGCGTGCCCTTGCCGGGTAAAAACACCGCCTTCGGAAACTTTTCGCTTACCGTTACTATGCCGAATCGGAACGCGTTTTTGTGAGCGATATGCACTCCGACAAACAGGCTTTTGTTCTCCAAGAACGGAAACGGATGACCCGATTCGTCGTCAATAATCTGGCAGGAGCACAAAGGGAGTATTTCACGCTCAAAATACAGCTTTAAAAATTCATGATCCTCCTGCGCGCATTTTTCAGGCGATACCCGTTCGACTCCCTGCTTTTTTAAGCTCTTCATAACCTGCGTAAACGCCTCGTTTTGCGCGGGAATAAGTTCATGTACGCGAAGATATATGGCGCTGAGCTGTTCCTTCGGGGTCATTTTTGTTTTGCTGTCCTTGGTTTTATCTTTAAGCATCATTTGGTCGACAAGGCTTCCGACTCTGACCATGAAAAATTCATCCAAATTTGAAGAAAATATAGAAACAAACCTGAGCCGTTCAAAAAGCGGGGTTTCGTCGCACTCCGCCTCCTGCAATACCCTTTCGTCAAACATCAGCCAGCTAAGCTCGCGGTTTACATATATATTTTCGTTTTTTTCGCCCATTCTATCACCTCCGAAAAATCACGTGCCGGATAAAAAACTTTATAATCGTTATAATTATACCATAACATGCGGTTTATAACAATTAATCATCTGAAAAAAGCATGTCAAAACTATTGAAAACAAATTTTTCAATAGTTTCAGTGCGAGAACCGTATACTTAATAGAAAACTTCGTTTTAATGAAAGGCAATGTATGTTTTTTTATTTTGAGCAAATACTATGCTTATGCGACTTTGTTTGGAATAATATTCTAAATCGCACCGCATAAAAGCCCGTAAAATGAACAAACTGCCGTATTTTCATAAATTGTAAAAAAAATGTTGACACAGCAATCCGGCTTTGATATAATAGTAAAGCACTTTGCGAAAGGTCGTTATCTGTCGCACAGTGTTTATATATACGTGAGAACCATTAGCTCAGTTGGCAGAGCATTTGACTTTTAATCAAAGGGTCCGGAGTTCGAATCTCCGATGGTTCACCACTTTACAAAACCTGTAGATTCCTGCAACAGTGGGAGTTGACGGGTTTTTTGTTTTTTATATGAAAAAAACGGCAAAAATATTATTCCTTTTTCAGCGCCGAAATACGCCGTTTAGCCAAAAGCAAGACACAAAAAAAGCCCTCCCGAATCATCGGGAGGGTCGTTTGTTGATTTTATTGTGCGTTATTTCTTCAGCGTTGCAACGCCATTCTTGTTTGTCTTGTAGGTCTTCTTGCCGACCTTTATCGACTTCTTATTCTTCTGTACTGCGCCCTTTTTGTTGACAATATAGGCTTTCTTGCCAATCTTGACAAGCTTGTTCTTGCTGCCCTTCTGCACAACTCCAAGCTTATTAACTATATACGACTTTGTTCCGACCTTGACAAGCTTATTTCCGCTTGCCTTTCTCTGAACTACTCCGTTTTTGTTTACAACGTAGGATTTTG
>CAZHWR010000018.1:0-34808 GCA_964536085.1 uncultured Oscillospiraceae bacterium | reverse complement strand
CACGGTCCTTGGAGCAGTATGCCGAACGCTGAATCTTAAGCTGTTTTACCTTCAGATCATTACGATTCAGGAAAGCAAAGAATCCGTTGAGCGCCGCCAGCTTTGTATTGACGCTGGTCGCCTTATACTCCGTCTGCAGCTTTTCCTTATACCGAATTACAACGCCCTTTGTGAGTTTCTCTCCTTCCGCCCAGGATAAAAAGCTCAGGATATCCCTGTGGTATTGGACAACAGTGTTTTCGCTTCGCTCCTCTTGACGCAGATAATTTATGTAGTCTGCTACCTGATTTTCCCATGTCGTTTGCATTTTCAATTTTTCCTCCTGAATTATTTCCCCGCCGTTATCAAAAAGACCGTTTGGGATATTCTTATTATACCGTTTTTCTTGCCCGAGGGCAGAAAAATTTGATAAAAAAACGGTTTTTTTATTTTTAAATACATAAAGAGGGTTTCTGTCGGTTGCTTTGCAGCCGAAGAAACCCTCTTAAACTATATGTACTTGACTGAACGGGCGAAGACAATTCTTAAGACGATCTGCCGCATTTCACGGCTATCCTGCCGGGCTACGGCAAAAATCTAAAAACATAATACATGCTCCCGCCGCGGATATTCCGCGAAGCAGCCGCCTCCCTGCCTGTACCAACGGGCAGGGAGTTTTTTGAAAAAATCTCTCAAAACAGTGGCGCAAGGTTATGAACAGGTGGAGATGGGCAGGCTCACGCAGGTGGTCTGTCCCTCTTTGGCGTTACCTTCATCGCCATACAGGAGAATATCAGTTTCCCCATGGACGACGGAGTGAAAATTCTGCCCTTTTACAGTATCTTCAACGAATGGTACGCAGTGCAGACGAGTAGGAAATTCCGTATATTTTACGTCGATTATCCACATAAGAAAACAGCGCAGTCCCGTCTTAAAGGACTACGCCGTACCTATACATCAAATACCGCCTTATGCCTGCCGGGCAAAGTGCGCTGTGCGTTCAATTTTATGGCAGAGCGCTCCCTTCCGTGAGTTTCGCGGTCTGCAACGCAGATTTTGCGCCAATGCTTTTGGGCGCAAAAAACAAAACTCATCACATTGATTGAAAGCTATGCTTTCAATCAATATTTATGCCGTTGTCAGCACAAACTCCCCGTTTGAAACCGAAACGCTCAAAATTTTTATCTCGCGGTCAAAATTATCCACCAGCGTCGACGCGACTTTGTCCTCTATCTCCTTGCGGATGACCTTGCGAAGATCCCTGGCGGAGAACTTGCCGCCGCTCGCTTTTTGCACGATGAGCGAAAGCGCGTCGTCGTCATAACCGAATTTTATACCCTTTTCGTCGAGCGGCTTTTTAAGCTCGTCAAGCATAAGTCCTGTTATACGCTTTAAATTGTCGTCCGAAAGCCGATTGAAAACTACGACCTCGTCCACTCTTCCCAAAAACTCGGGACGCAGAAACTCAGAAAGCGCCTTCATCGCCTTTTCCTTAGCAATGGTGTTTTCACTTTTGTTAAAGCCGACGATTCCGTTTTTGTCGGACGAGCCCGCGTTTGAAGTCATTGCGATAACGGTGTTTTCAAAATTGACCGTTCTGCCGTGTGCGTCGGTAACGCGGCCTTCGTCTAAAATCTGCAATAGGATATTCATAACGTCGGGGTGGGCTTTTTCGATTTCATCGAACAAAATCACCGAATACGGCTTTCTTCTAACCTTTTCGGTCAGCTGACCCGCCTCGTCGTATCCCACATATCCGGGAGGCGCTCCGATAAGGCGCGAAACCGCGTATTTTTCCATATACTCGGACATATCCAGACGAATCAGCGGGTCGACAGTGTCGAACAGCTCGTTTGCAAGCACTTTAACAAGCTCGGTCTTTCCCACGCCCGTCGGACCGACAAATATGAACGACGCGGGCCGCTTGCGGTCGGAAAGCTGAACACGGCTTCGTTTTATCGCCGCCGCGACCAAATCCACCGCTTCGTCCTGCCCGATGATCTTCTTTTTTATCCTGTCGGCAAGTCCGCCCAGCTTCTGCATTTCGTTTTGATTTATCTTGGCGGCGGGAATGCCCGTCCACAGCTCGATGACCTTTGCGACGTCGTCCATAGTGACGGTGAGCTTTGAAATTTTCAGCTCAAGACTTTTGAGCTCTTCCTTGACCGTCATCGACTCGCTTTTGACCCTGGCGATAGCTTCATAATCGCGGTTTTCGGTTTGACCCTCCAGCTTTTCCTCTTCATCTAAGAGCGTTTTTAAACGGGCGTTGAGCTCATGATACCTTTTTAATTCCACGCTTCCGATAGAGGCGCAGGAGCAAGCCTCGTCCATCAAATCTATCGCCTTGTCGGGCAAAAACCGGTCGTTTATATACCGCTCGGACAAATCCACCGTCCGAACGATAATCTCATCCGGCACCTTGACCTTGTGATGACGTTCGTAATACGGCTTTATTCCGCGCAGGATCTGCACAGTGTCGTCAATCGTCGGTTCTTCGACGTTTACCGGCTGAAAACGTCTTTCGAGTGCCGAGTCCTTTTCGATGTATTTTCTGTATTCGTTAAACGTAGTCGCTCCGATGACCTGAATCTCACCGCGGGAAAGCGCGGGCTTTAAAATATTCGCGGCGTTCATCGTGCCCTCTGAATCGCCTGTACCCACAAGATTGTGAACCTCGTCGATAACTAGTATGACGTTGCCCGCTTCGCGCACTTCGTCGATAAGCCCCTTGACGCGGCTTTCAAACTGCCCTCTGAACTGCGTCCCCGCGACAAGCGCCGTCAAATCCAGCAGATAAACCTGCTTATCCAAAAGCCTGAACGGCACCCTGCCCAAAGCGATGCGCTGGGCGATTCCCTCTGCGATAGCGGTTTTTCCCACGCCCGGCTCGCCTATCAAGCAGGGGTTGTTTTTAGTGCGCCTTGACAGAATCTGCTCAACGCGGTAAATTTCCCTGTCGCGTCCAACGATGTTGTCGAGCTTGCCCGCAAGCGCTTTTTCGGTCAAATTGTCGCAGTAGGTGTCCAAATATTTGCGCTTTTTCTTTTTTTCCTTCTTGTCCTTTTTGCTTTTTTGCTCTTCGGTATTTTGAGACTGTCCCGGAACCTCTCCGACGAACATATTCTGTATAAATGGGGGCATAGTGTCGGCTCCGCCGAACTCAAAGCTTTCAGGATCGTCTCCGAAAGCGCTGAGCTGGTTGTTTATTTCTTCAATCGCTTCGTCGTTTAATCCCATGCTTTCCATCATGCTTTTGACCTGCGGTATGCCAAGCTCCTTTGCGCATGACATACACAGACCTTCGTTTATCTGTTGCCCGTTCTCCATTCTCGACATGAAAATGATGGCAACATTCTTTTTGCACCTGCTACAGAGCATTTTTTTCCTCCTCTTTAGAACTCATAATTTTTAAAAATTCAGGTATATACATAATAAATGAAAAAACGATTGCAAATATTGCGACAGCCGAAAGAATATTCAGCATCGTGCTTGAAATGCCTGATGAAAACAGCACGACTATAGTTATAACGCCGAACATCACGCAGGTAGCCGCCTTGCCGAACCACTTTGACGACGCGATTTTTTTGCCTGATTTTACGATTATCAGTCCGCCGATGAGCATGAGCAGTTCTTTTATAAAGAAAACAGCAAACAATATTATCAATTCGCTGTGCTTTATCGCAACGCAAAGCGAGACCGCCGCCTGCGTCAGCTTGTCTGCAAGCGGGTCGAGTATTTTACCGAGATACGAGGTCATATTAAATCTGCGCGCAATTATGCCGTCGGCAACGTCGGTAATACCTGACAGCAGGAATATCCCCGCCGCGTAGAACCGGCTGTTTTCGCTTTCGCCGAAAAACGCCGCCACAAACAAGGGCACAAGCGCCAGCCTTATGACAGAAAGCATATTCGGAATTGTAATAATCTTGTCATTTTCGTTTTTCATTGGAATTTACGTCCTTGTATTATCTTATATTGTACACCATTTTATATTCCCGAAAAGAGATTATATTTGTAGAAAATATTAAATATATATGTCGAACCGATAACCGTTTCATTCAAAAACGTGTTTTCATTCCCGGTCAAAACCACAAACATTTTCACCGCAGCCGCCAATACATAAATCGTTATCGAAGCGCGCAGGATCCCCAGAACTCCGCCCAAAAACGAGTTAAGAGGGCCTATCAGCGGAATATTTTTCACCCTGCGCAGCGGCTTTGAAACCACTCTGAACGCAGCGGTCAGTATCGTTAACAATATCAAAAACACAATCATTTCCAAAAGATTTAACACAATCGGCTTTACAAGCGAATCGGCTATTCCCTCGGAAATACTTTCGGCATCCGCCGACACGATCCCGTTGACCGAATCGGCTATATCGTTGCGGCTTAATCCGCTGTTTTCAAGGTACTCAGCGGCAAAGTCCGGAATGTTATCAAAAATCTCGTCCAGTGATTGGTCAACAGCCTCGGCGCTTTCGGCAATTCCGGAGGTATCAGGCAGAGATTTGCTTATATTCTCCACTACCGTCGGCTTTACCATATTTTCATACACCGCGGTCGATATCGGTTTGCTTATCGCCGTTGCGATTATAAACGCGAGCAGATAGCCCAAAACCCCGACAAATATCCGCACAAAGCCCTGCTTTGCGGAAAAATACACCGTTGCGCAGCTTAGCGCAATCACGATTACATCAATCAGAACAGACATAATATTTATATACCCCGCTACTCTACAACTTCCTTGACGACCGTATCCGAATTCAGAACATACAGGTTCGAGCCCAGATACGCTATCCTTTTTGAATCGCTTTGACAGTCAATCGTACTGATAAGCTTTAAAGACATGTCAAGATTGTATATCTTATCAGCGCCCAAAAGCAACACCCTACTTCCGTCGCTCACGACGTCTTTTATCCTTTTTTCCACAACATACGTCCCGACGACGTTCGCCTTGTCGTCGAGCACCACAGCCTCGCTGTTGTCGCGGCTGTTCGGGTCGGTCAGAGCCAGCACCGTGTAGTTGGACGCGACGTTGGACGAAAACGAAAGCTGCTTTGAATATTCATATTTGCCGACGTCGTTCCCTTTGGAATCGATGACCTTCATAGCCGTGTCGCCGACTATGGCAATATTTCCAGAGCTTTTTACCGCTATTGAAACACCGAGCAAATCGTCAAACTTCTTTTCAAACTTTATCTCCTCAGAGGAAAAATCAAGCGATATGACCGACGATACCAGCGTTCCTCCGCCCGCGGAATATCCGAGTACCGCGCACCCTTTGGAGTTTTTATAAAAATCCAGCCCGACAATATGAGTCGAAGCGGAGCTCCAAGTATATATCTCCTGCAGCTTTGAGTCGTATACCGTCAGGCTTGCGTAATATCTGCTGGGCTGTGTCGCAACGGCGATATAGCCTTCGTCGCTTATGTCCGCAAACACGATTTTATCTGTCAGCGTTTTGGTGTACAAAACATCGCTTTTGCTAAGCACCTTGAATTTATATCCGCTGCGGTCGTATATGAGCGCGCGTTTGGAGGTGGTTTTTGCAATGGGATTTGCATATCCGTGAGCGTCTGACCCTATCCACTTTCCCGAATCGGAGTAAATTGCAAATTTCTGGTCGGTAAGCACTGCCAAAAGTCCGCCCATCGAGCTTATATCGCTTCCCGCATCGCCCTCGAGCGATATCGGAAATCCCTCCTGAGACGGCTTTGTTCCCGAAACAAGCCCGCCCTTGCTTGACTCGGAGCCTAAAAGATTGATATTGAGAAAATACGCAAACACGCATATCAGACAAGCGCACAGCAAAATGATTATAACGGCGGTTATTGCTCTGCGCTTGCGCCGTTTTGCCCTGCGCGCCTTTCTGTAGGATTCAATATCGTTAAATTCTTTGTTCATCGCTTTTACTCCGTTCCTAACGCAAAATGCCAATCAATAAAACACACGGTTTAAGTACAGCCCGTGAGCAGGAGCCGTCATCCCGGCCGAAGAGCGGTCTTTGCTTTCAATAATGCTTTTAATATCGTCAGGGGCGAATCTTCCGGCTGAAACGCCAAGCAGCGTCCCGACCATGGCGCGCACCATTTTATATAAAAACCCGTTTCCCCTAACCGTGAAAATAACCATATCCCCCTCGCGGTGAAATTCGCAGAGTTCAATCGTTCGGACAGTGTCCTCTACGTCCGACTTTGAGCAAAACGCTCTGAAATCGTGCGTTCCGACAAAATGCGACGCGGCAAGGTTCAATTTTTCAATATCCATATCGTACCGCCAGTGCAGAGCGAGATTTTCATAAAACGGGTTTTTGATTTTCGTGTTCAGAATTTTATAGATATACTCCTTTTTAACGCAGGAGTAGCGCGCGTGAAAATCCATATCGACGCTTTGGCACGAAAGCACGGCGATATCGTCCGGCAGTATCGAATTTAGCGCGTAGGCGAGCTTATCCCCGCTGATATCCGACTCGGTTTTCATATTGAAATAATAAGAATTTGCGTGAACGCCCGTATCGGTCCGCGAACATCCGACGATATCCTCGCGGCGGGTCAAAACCCGCTCTATCGCGTTTTGAAGCTCGCACGCCACGGTATGGGCGTTTTTTTGCACCTGATATCCGTGATACGCCGTTCCTTTATAAGAAATATTAAAAAGCAGATTTCTCATTTTCTTACACACGACCCTGACATAAGGCGGGAAACGGGATTTGCCGCAAGCCGCTTCTATTAAATCAAGCCCGGGAAAATCATCCTGAATTTCCAACCCCTTTAAAACTATATATTAATTCAACCCCGCGGCAAAATCAATACCTTAAGTTATTTTTCTTTATTTTAAATCCAGTTTACGAGATACTCAGCCGACGCGATATTAACGCAGATAACACAAACAAACGCCGCAGCCATTACAAAAGCTGCCCAGCAGTCGCGCATATGGAATTTAAGCGTGTTGAGCTTTGTTCTGCCTTCACCTCCGCGGTAGCATCTGCACTCCATTGCGAGTGCAAGCTCCGCCGCCCGCCTGAACGCCGAAACAAACAGCGGAATCAGCACAGGTATAAGCGCTTTGACCCTTTCGGCAAAGCTGCCCGAATCAAGCTTTGCGCCCCTTGCTTTCTGAGCGGACATTATCTTGTCGGTCTCCTCGATAAGCGTTGGAATAAACCGCAAAGCTATAGTCATCATCATCGCAAGCTCATGCACCGGAAGCTTTAGCTTTGCAAGCGGCGACAAAAGCTGCTCTATGCCGTCGGTCAAAACAATCGGTGAGGTAGTGTATGTCAAAAGCGACGTACCGATTATCAGGCAGAGTATACGCACCGCCATGAACACCGCAGTCTGCACGCCCTGCGCGGTTATAGTGATAAAGTAAAATCTGAAAATAACGTCGCCGTTTATAAAAAACAGGTTGACTAAGCTCGTGAACAAAATAAGCGGCAGTATCGGCTTTACGGATTTTGCGATAAACGAAAACGGTATTCCTGCAATTTTATACATTGCAATTACAAACGCAATCGGGATGACAAAGCCCGCTATATTGCCCGTTATAAACAATAAAACGATATAAGCTATTGTTAAAATTATCTTCATGCGCGGGTCGATTCTGTGAACGACCGATTCTCCGGGAAAATACTGACCTATAGTGATGTCCTTAATCATTTCCCTGCCCCCTTTAAAACGCGCAGAAGCTCCCGCTTTGCCTTTTCGACCGTGAATACGCTGGGGGAAAGAGGCACGCCGCGGTTTATGAGCTCCCTGAAAACGTTTGTTATCTGCGGCACGCCGAGCCCTAATTCACAAAGCTCATCCGAATGCGCGAACACCTTTTCGGGTGTGTCGTACATCCACACGCGGCTTTTGTTCATAACCAAAATCTTGTCGGAATACCGCGCTACGTCCTCCATATTGTGGGAAACCAGCAAAACAGTGTTTTTGGTCTGCTCGTGATATCTTTTTATCCTGTTTAAAACGCCTGAGCGTCCTTTTGGGTCAAGCCCCGCCGTGGGTTCGTCCAGAATCAGCACCTTCGGCTCCATCGCGATAACTCCCGCTATCGCGGCGCGGCGTTTTTGACCGCCCGAAAGCTCGAACGGGCTTTTGCTCAAAAGCCGGGGAGCGACTCCCGCAAACTCCGCCGCGGCAAGCACTCTCTGTTCGATCTCGGCTTCAGGAAGCCCCATGTTTTTCGGACCGTAGGCTATATCCTTAAATACAGTTTCCTCGAAAAGCTGATATTCCGGATACTGGAACACCAGCCCCACATCAAACCGCACGTTTCTTATCGATTCCTTGCTCTCCCAAATATCCTTGCCGTCCACATAAATTTTGCCGGAGGTCGGTTTTAAAATCCCGTTCAAATGCTGAATAAACGTAGATTTTCCTGAGCCCGTGTGCCCGATTACGCCGATTATTTCCCCGCCTTCGATATCAAGACTTATATCGTCGAGCGCTTTTTGCTCAAACGGTGTTTTTGCGCTGTAAACATGCGAAAGATGTTCAACTCTGATTACTGCCGACAACTTTTTTCCTCCAAAATTTTCATAAAGCTTAGCACAAATTCCCGCTCGTTCAAAATATCCCCCGGAATATCTATTCCCTCGGCTTTAAGCTCTTTGGCAAGCTCTGTGACCTGCGGAACGTCCAGACCGCAGTCCTTTAAAAGCTCCACCTGCGAAAACACCTTTCGCGGCGGCCCCTGAGTCAATATCCTGCCGTTATCGACAACGACCACGCGTTCGGCGTTTACAGCCTCGTCCATATAATGCGTGATGAGCACTATCGTTGTGCCGCACTCGCTGTTGAGCCTTTTTATCGTTTTTATAACCTCCGCGCGCCCTTTCGGGTCTAGCATCGCGGTGGGCTCGTCTAGCACTATGCAGTCGGGACTCATCGCGATAACCCCCGCTATCGCCACCCTCTGCTTCTGCCCGCCCGAAAGCTGGTGCGGAGCGTGTCGGCGAAACTCGAACATCCCGACGGTTTTTAAAGCGCTGTCTACCCGCTCGCGGATCTGCTCGGGCGGCACGCCCAGATTTTCGGGCGCGAACGCAACGTCCTCCTCGACCACAGTCGCGACAATCTGATTGTCTGGGTTTTGAAAAACCATACCGACCTTCGAGCGTATATCAAAAAGATTATTTTCGTCCGCAGTATCCATCCCCTCGACGGTAACGTTGCCCGAAACAGGGGTTAATATCGCGTTAAAATGCTTTGCAAGCGTTGATTTGCCCGAGCCGTTGTGACCCAGTATCGCCACAAACTCGCCTTTTTTTATGTTAAGGCTTATGTCGTCCAGCACAAGCGGCGCCGGGACGTTTTCTTCCTCGGGATATGAAAACGTGACGTTCGAGGCTTTGATAATCTCTTCCATTTAAAAACCTTTCTCAAAACACGCCGTGCTTCCGCACGGCAAAACCCCGCCCGAGCTTAAAACGGGAAGCCCGATCTCGTCCGACCACGCTCTTCCCAAAAATTTCTTTCCGACGGTAACGCTGATGATATATTCCATCACCGACGGTGAAAGCCCCGTGGTATATGAATTTAAAACAAACAAAAGCGGGTCGTCCGACAGCACGTTTGAGCAGAGCGAAACCAAGTCGTACACCTTTTGTTCGAGCTGCCACACCTCTCCCGACGGACCGCGCCCGTAGGACGGCGGATCCATAATGATCATATCGTATTTATTTCCTCGCCTTATCTCGCGGGCGACGAATTTTTCGCAGTCGTCAACTATCCAGCGCACAGGACGGTTTTCAAGGCGCGAGGCGGCGGCGTTTTCACGCGCCCACGAAACCATGCCCTTTGAAGCGTCCACATGGCAGACCCTCGCTCCCGCGTGAGCACACGCAAGCGTTGCGCCGCCGGTGTAGGCGAACAGATTTAAAACGTTGACCTCGCGGTTTGCCGATTTTATAACCCGCTCAAAAAAGTCCCAGTTGACCGCCTGCTCGGGGAACAGTCCCGTGTGCTTAAAGCCGGTCGGCTTTATTATAAAGCTCAAATCCTTATAGGATATTTTCCAGCTTTCGGGCAGCTTATTATAGTATTTCCACTCGCCGCCGCCCTTTGACGAGCGGAAATATTTCGCGTCGGCAATATTCCATTCGCGCGCGGTTTTTTCGGTTTTCCAGATTATCTGCGGGTCGGGACGAACAAGCAGCTTATCGCCCCAGCGCTCCAGCTTTTCGCCGTTTGAAGCGTCGAGTATTTTATAATCTTCCCACTGCGCCGTTCTCATCTATGCAAGCCTTTCTTCTATAACGCCCGCAATCTGCACGGCGATTTCATTGATAACGTCGAACTCCTTGCCCTCGACCATAACGCGAATGAGGTTTTCCGTTCCGGACGGACGCACCAAAATCCTGCCGTTGTCGCCGAGCTTATCCTCGCCCTGGGCTATCAGCCTTTGCACCGCTTCGTCCGAATCAAGGCGCTGTTTGCCGTCCGCCCCGACGGTGACGTTTATCAGCACCTGCGGATAACGCTCCATAATCCTCGCTATAGCCGAAGCTTTTTTGCCGCTTTGATTTATGATGTTAATAAGCTGGACTGCGGAAAGCTGACCGTCCCCGGTGGAGGCAAAATCGCTGAATATAATATGTCCCGACTGCTCTCCGCCGATTTTATATCCGCCCTCGAGCATTTTTTCGAGCACGTATCTGTCCCCCACGCTTGTTTTGACGGCGTCAATACCGTTTTCCTTTGCGAAGTGGAAAAATCCGAGGTTTGACATCACCGTGACTACGGCGGTGTCGTCCTTTAATTTGCCGCGCTGCTTCATGTCCTTCGCGAAAATCGCTATCATCTTGTCGCCGTCTATAAGATTGCCGTTTTCGTCAAGCGCCAGGCACCTGTCCGCGTCGCCGTCGAACGCAACGCCGACCGCGCATTTGTGACGTTTCATGAATTTTGCAAGTTGCTCGATATGAGTTGAACCGCAGTCTTTGTTGATGTTAATGCCGTCCGGCTCGTCGTTGATAATCAGCGCGTTTGCGTTTAGTCCGCGAAACAGCATGTCGGCGGTCGCGCTGGCACTTCCGTTCGCGCAGTCCACCGCGATTTTAACGCCCTCCAGATTGCCGTCGATACTGTTCATAACATGCTTTACATAGTCGTTTACGGCGCGTTTTTTCCGGCTTACCCGCCCGAGCTTTTCGCCCGACATTATTTTTATACCCTCGTGCCTGTCTAAAATCAGCTCTTCAATTTCGTTTTCGATTTCGTCCGAAAGCTTGTAGCCGTCTTTGTTGAAAAGCTTTATTCCGTTATACTCCGCGGGGTTGTGCGAAGCGGATATCATAACGCCCGCGTCCGCCGAGTATTTCGACACCAGATACGCCACCGCCGGAGTGGGGACGACCCCCAAAAGCTGAGCGTCCGCCCCGACCGAGCATATTCCCGAAACCAGCGCCGCTTCGAGCATATCCGAGGATATCCTTGTGTCTTTTCCTATCACTATTTTTGCTCTTTTATGCGTGTGCTTTGTTAAAACCGCCGCTGCCGCACGCCCTATTTTCATCGCCGTTTCACAGGTGAGCTCGGTTCCGGCGATTCCTCTTGCTCCGTCTGTGCCGAATAATCTGCCCATATGCAAAGTCTCCTTAAAATACTGTTTAGAATATCTGCTGACCCTGCGGCTCGATTCCCAAATGCTTGTAAGCCGCAAGCGTAGCGCAGCGCCCGCGCGGAGTGCGCGACAAAAATCCAAGCTGCATTAAATACGGCTCGTAAACGTCCTCGAGCGTCACCGCTTCCTCGCCCAGCACCGCCGCAAGCGTTTCAAGCCCAACAGGACCGCCGCCGTAATTGTTTATTATGGTCGACAGCATCCTGCGGTCGATATTGTCAAGCCCAAGCTCGTCGATATCGAGCTTGGAAAGCGCAATCTTGACAATGTCTCGCGTTATAACGCCGTTCCCGAGAACCTGCGCGAAATCGCGCGTGCGCTTTAACAGTCGGTTTGCGATTCGCGGAGTCCCGCGCGAACGCGCCGCAAGCTCCAAAGCGCCGTCGCGCTCGCAGGCGATTTCAAGAATATCCGCGCTTCGCATTATAATGTCGCAAAGCTGTTCTTTTGTGTAAAGCTCCAGCCGCAAAAGCACTCCGAAGCGGTCGCGCAGCGGCGCTGTTAACTGCCCCGCGCGCGTGGTCGCTCCGACGAGCGTGAACTTATTGAGATCGAGCCTTATAGACCGCGCGGACGGACCCTTGCCGATTATAATGTCAATCGCAAAGTCCTCCATCGCGGGGTAAAGAACCTCCTCGACCGCTCTTGAGAGCCTGTGTATTTCGTCGATAAACAAAACATCGTTCGGCTGCAAATTGGTCAAAAGCGCCGCCAAGTCCCCCGGCTTTTCAATCGCGGGTCCGGAGGTTATCCTTATATTAACATTCATCTCCGCCGCGATAATGGCGGAAAGCGTCGTTTTGCCAAGTCCGGGAGGACCGTAAAGCAAAACGTGATCCAAAGCGTCTCCTCTTTGCTTCGCCGCCTGGATGTAAACCGAAAGGTTCTCCTTCGCCTTTTCCTGACCGACATATTCCTCCAGCGTTTTAGGGCGCAGGGAATATTCGATGTCGGCATCCTCACGCGTGAACTCCGTATCGGCGAGGCGGCTTTCAAAATTCATTTCGTCGTTTGTGTCAAACATTCAAAAGCCCCCTATCCTGCAAGCTGCTTGAGTCCGTGCTTAATAAGCTCCTCAACCGTGCTTTCCTCCGCGGCTCCCGATATCGCCTGAGCCGCCTGCGCGCGGGAGTATCCCAAAGCGCACAAGGCGGAAACAGCCTCCTCGGTTTTGCCGGTGCTGACGGAGGAGGAAGAAAACCGCGCGCTTTCGGCGGAGCTTTTAAGCTGTTCGTTTGAAATCTTATCCTTTAATTCAAGCACAATCCTCTGCGATACCTTTGCGCCCACGCCCTTCGCCTGAGAAATGGTTTTTGCGTCGCCCGAAGCTATCGCTATCGCAAGGCTTGCCGGGTCGATACTCGACAGTATCGCAAGCGCGACCTTCGGACCCACCCCGGAAACCGAGATGAGCTGCTTAAAGCTGTCGAGCTCGGTTTTGTCGTAAAACCCGAAAAGCTCCAGAACGTCCTCCCGCACATATAAATATGTGTAGAATTTAACCTCCGAGTTTTTATCTATATGCGCCATCGACGTGTGAGTCGTTTTGATAAGATATCCTATCCCGCCGCATTCAACCACGGCAAGATAATATGTGTCCACAAGCTGCGCTTCCGCGAGCTTTCCCTCAATACTGTGTATCATTCTTTCAGCTTCCTTTCGATCTGCTGACGTATACGGCTGTTTTGCATAAGCGCCGGGCCCGCGTGCGCGTGGCACACGGCTACCGCAAGCGCGTCCGCCGTGTCGTCCGGCTTGGGGACTTCCTTTAAATTTAAAATGCGCTTGGTCATATCCATAACCTGCGTTTTTATCGCCTTGCCGTACCCCACGACCGCCTGCTTTACCTGAAGCGGAGTGTATTCATATACCCCTATTCCGTTTTGCACGGCGCTGAGCACAATAACGCCCCTTGCCTGCGCAACGTCGATAGCCGTTTTCTGATTTGTGGTGAAAAACAGCTTTTCAACCGCCATTGCCTCGGGCTTATATTTTGCTATGATAACCGAAAGCTCGGAATAAATCCGCTCGAGCCTTTGCTCAAACGCCATTCCCGCGGGAGTTGTAACAGCGCCGTAGGCTATTGTCGTAAACCTCGAGCGCGTATAATCGATAACTCCCCATCCGACTATGGCGTACCCCGGGTCTATCCCTATAATTATCATCTATGTTATGATCCCTTTCAATATCAGTGTTTTACCTGTTGAATTTCTTATTATTGTAGCATATTATTTATATTCGCGCAACAAACAAACTCTTGTATTATCCATTTGAGCGTGTTAAAATTATGCTGTATATAATTTTAACGGAGCATAACATGTAGCATGAACAAAATACATATTTCGTTTAACATAACCAAAAAGCAAATATTTGCTGCCCTTACGGCGCTT
The DNA here is from genome assembly GCA_964536085.1 of uncultured Oscillospiraceae bacterium. Taxonomy (GTDB): domain Bacteria; phylum Bacillota; class Clostridia; order Oscillospirales; family Ruminococcaceae; genus CAZHWR01. The sequence continues at coordinate 20,812 of CAZHWR010000018.1, read as the reverse complement.
GTCGCATTCGGCGCGCTTATAAGGCTTATAAGCGCTTACTCAGGCGTGCATTATTTCGACATCCCGTATTACCTCGACTGGGCGAAAACCTCCGTATCCGACGGACTTTTCAGCATTTACGAAGCGGATTTGGGATACCACAATGTCGACTACCCTCCGCTGTTTTTGTTCCCGCTTTACATAACCGGGCTTATTTTAAAAAACGAGAGCTTTCTGAACTTCGCCGGATATTTGATGCTCGCGTTAAAAATGTGGCAGATTATCTTCGATCTTGCGACTATAGTTGCGCTTTATATAGTGTTTAAAGGAAAAAACAAAATCGCAGCCTTGGGCGCGGCGGCGCTGTGGGCGGTAAATCCGTCGATAATATTTTCGTCGTCCTACTGGGGGCAGACCGACTCGATAATGATATTTTTGCTGCTTGTGACCTTCGCCGCGTTTGACAGCAAAATGCCGATAGCGGGAACAGTGCTTTACGCCGTTGCCTGTTTAACAAAATTCCAGTGCGCGTATTTTGCGCCGGTCGTGCTGCTGTTTTTGCTTTTCGGCGGATACAAGCCGAAAAAAATAGTTTCCGCCCTGCTTATTGCGGCGGGAGTTGTTTTAATCGTGTTCGCGCCGTTTATGATGTACAGCGGTATCACGCTTCCGTTTAGGGTTTATTTCGGCGGCTTCGGCAAATGGCCGTACGCCTCGCTTTACGCATTCAACTTCTTCGGGCTTTTGAATCTAAACTATGTATCCGACAGCGTTCAAATAGCTCCGTTTGTGTCAGCCTCTGCGTTCGGCACGTTTATGACTGTTATCGCCGTGGGAACGACGGTTTTGATATACTTCACCTCTGAGAAAAAGTGTCCTTATATGCTTTCATTTTTCATAATGAACACAATTTTTATGTTCGCTTCAAGGATGCACGACAGATATCAGATTCCCGTTATAATCTTCCTTTTACTCGCGTGCGTAAAGCACAAAAACACAAAGCTGTTTGTATGCTATGTCCTTACGACTGTAATGACGTTTTTAAACGCCGCCGTCCCGTTTGACATCATCGTCAACGGCGACTCTAACCCGGCGCCTTATATGCAGTACGAGCAAACCGTTATCACGGCGCTGTCCGCCGTAAATCTGTTAGTTTATTTTATCACGCTTTATATAACACTTGACTTTTTCTTCGGTATAACCAAAAAACTCAAAGCCGCGTGGTCAAATCCTTTGCCCGAAAAAGAAACGCTGTGAGCCAAGCGTTTTTCAAAATTATATGTCATTATCGAGAGGAGTTATACTAATGGAATTTATCCGCCGGATACGGGGTGTAAATTTAAAAAACAACTATCTGAAAATCTTTTTGATAGCCGCTATAACGAGCACGGTCATATTTTTGCCGTTTGTAATCGCGGACGGAGGATTGTTTTTGTTCTACGGAGATTACAACGTCCAGCAGATACCGTTTTACAAGCTGGCTCACGAGGCTGTCCGCTCAGGAAACATCTGGTGGAGCTTCAACACCGATATCGGCGCGAATTTCATCGGGTCATACTCGTTTTATCTTCTCGGAAGCCCGTTTTTCTGGCTGACGATTCCGTTCCCAACCTCATGGGTGCCGTATTTAATGGCTCCGCTGTTCGTTTTAAAATTTTCCGTGGCGGCGGTCACGTCGTACGCATATATATCGCGGTTTACAAAGTCGAAGGAATACGCAATGATAGGCGCGCTTTTGTATGCGTTTTCCGGCTTCGCCGTTTACAACATATTTTTCAACCATTTTAACGACGTTATCGCGCTTTTCCCGCTTTTGCTGATAGCGCTGGAGGAATTTATAGTAAACCGCCGCCGCGGCGTTTTTGCGCTCACTGTTGCGGTCATGGCGTGCCTGAACTATTTTTTCTTCGCGGGTCAGGTCGTTTTTGTCGTTATATATTTCATCTTTCGCTCAACAAGCTATGATTTTAAATACAACCTGAAGCAGTTTTTGATTTTGGCGTTTGAATCAGTTTTGGGGGTCGCGCTCGCCGCGGTGCTTTTGCTGCCGTCGGTTCTGGCGATTATTGACAATCCGCGCCTGGGTGATTTTTCGCTCGGCTGGAACTTTCTGACCTATTCAAACGTCCAGCGTTATCTGCTTATTTTCCAAAGCTTTTTCTTCCCGCCGGATATTCCCGCGCGCCCGAACTTCTTCCCCGATTCAAACGCAAAATGGAGCTCGGTATCGGGATTTTTGCCGCTGTTCGGCATGGCGGGCGTGTTCGCGTTTTTCAAAGACAAAAGCAGGCACTGGCTCAAATACATCTTTATAACCTGTATTGTCATGGCGTTTATACCCGGGCTCAACAGCATGTTCTATATGCTCAATTCCTCATATTACGCCAGATGGTTTTACATGCCGATACTTATGATGGCCCTTATGACCGTTTTATCGCTTGAAAACCATCAAAGCAGTATGACGTACGGTCTCAAATGGTCCGCTGTTATCGTGGCGGCGTTCACCGTGATTGGAATAATGCCCCAGGAGGACGACTACGGCGACATAAGCTGGTTCTCTCTCCCGCCTTACCCGTCGCGCTTTTGGATAAGCGTCGTCATCGCCGTGCTGGGAATCGTCTTGACCGCGCTGATGGTAAAATATTTCAGAAAACACGCCTACTTTGCAAAAATAGCCGTACTCGGCGTATGCATTGTGTCGGTACTGTTCTCGGTCACTTTTATCGCCACGGGAAAATTGCATTCGTACTCGCACGAGCAGGTGGTAGACATGGGCATAAACGCGGAATTTGACCTGCCCGAGTCGAGCACGGGAATGTACCGTGTGGACGTCTACGAGGGCATGGACAACTACCCGATGTTCTGGGGCATGCCGACCATTCAAGCGTTTCACAGCATCGTTCCCGCTTCGGTCATAACCTTCTACGAATCAATAGGCATCGACCGCGGCGTCGCCACCCGTCCGGACGTTTCGCGCTACGGACTGCGCGGACTCACTTCGGTAAAATACCTTTTTTACGACATATCCGAAAAAACCGACCCCAATGTTCCGGGCTTCGAGTATTACGACACTCAAAACGGCTTTGCGATTTTGGAAAATACGCTGTATGTCCCCATGGGCTTCACATACGACTATTATATAACCTACGAGCAATTTGAAAACTACGACGAAAGCCAGCGGGATATCCTGCTCACAAGCGGCGTTTTGCTAAACGACGAGCAGATAGAAAAATACGGTATCTATATGCTCCCCCGCTCGGATGAATCCATAGATTATCTCGACGAGGACAGCTACGCTCAAAACTGCACCGCAAACGCCGCGAACGCCGTCACCAGATTTGATGAAACGACCGACGGATTTACATGCAGCATCACTTGCGACAACCCGAACTTATTATATTTAAGCGTTCCTTACGACAAGGGCTTCACAGCGTATGTAAACGGAGTCGAAACCGAGATAGAATCGGTCAACAACGGCTTTTGCGCCGTTCCTGTAAGCGCGGGCGAAAACAACATAGAATTTGTTTACCGCACCCCCGGTCTTAGCACGGGAATTATAGTATCGCTTATATCTTTAGTTATTCTGGCGGCATATGTAGCACTGTATGTGATTATTCGCAGAAAGCGCCCCGAAAAATACAGTTCGGCTCACGGCTTGCACAAGCTGTATATCGAAAAAACCGATTATATTCCTGCCCAAGGCGCATACGTCAACAGTGTTTTTGAAAAATACTCGCCTGAACCTGAAGCGAAGCCCGAAAACGGTGAACCCGAACCCGAGGCTGAACCCGAAGGCGAAGCTGAAAGCAACGCCAAGGGATCGCCTCCCGAAAACGGCGGGCTTTCCGATTCGGAAAACCAAAAAGCGTAAAATACAAACGGTTTAACCTGTTAGGAGTTTTCTATGCCGTCAATTCTTATTAAAAACGGTCGCGTAATCCGCCCGGAGCAAAACATCGACCGCGTTATGGATCTGTACGCCGAGGACGGCGTTATAGCCGCAGTCGGCGATGACGTTCCCGCTTCGGCGGACGAAATAATAAACGCCGAGGGGCTTGTGGTATCGCCGGGGCTTGTCGATATGCACGTTCATCTGCGCGACCCCGGCTTTACCCACAAGGAGGATATTTTATCCGGTTGCGAAGCCGCCGCCGCAGGCGGAGTAACTTCGGTCGCCGCCATGCCGAACACCAATCCCACCGTGGATTCGCCCGAAACGCTCGAATATATTCTGAGCAAGGCAAAAAACGCCAAAGCCAAAGTCTATCCAATTGCGAGCGTTACTAAGGGCTTAAAAGGCGAACAGCTCAACGACTTCGCCGTACTCTCACGCGCAGGAGCAGTCGCTGTTTCGGACGACGGACGCCCCGTTAAAAACGCATACATCATGCAAAAGGCGCTTATATCGGCGATGGAAAACAAAATGCCGATAATCTCCCACTGCGAGGACATGGATATTATAGGCAAGGGCATAATAAACGACGGCGAAGTGTCAAGGACGCTTAATGTCCCCGGAATGCACCGCAGCTCGGAGGACAGCATAACGGCGCGCGAAATTGCGCTCGCACAGGCGACCGACACCGCTATCCACATAGCGCATGTCAGCACGCGCGGCTCGGCGGCGATAATACGCTCGGCGAAACAGCGCGGTGTAAAGGTAACCTGCGAAACCTGCCCGCACTATTTCACGTTCGATGAATCCGAGCTTTTAAAGCGCGACGCAGACTACCGCATGAATCCTCCGCTTCGCAAAAAAGCGGACGTTGCCGCTATAACCGAGGCGGTGCTCGACGGCACGATAGACGCGATTGTAACCGACCACGCCCCGCACACAGCGGACGAAAAATCGGACTTTTTAACCGCTCCGAACGGAGTCGTCGGGCTTGAAACGTCGCTCGCGGCGACGCTCACGCAACTTTATCACACAAAAAAAATGCCGCTTATAAAAATCCTTGCGCTCATGACGATAAACCCCGCGAAAATACTCGGTATACCCGCGGGCACGCTCAAAATCGGTGCCGCGGCGGATATCGCGGTATTCGATCCCGACGAGGAATGGACGGTCTACCCCGAAAAGCTTCATTCAAAATCGAAAAACAGCGTTTTTAAAGGCGTGAAATTAAAAGGAAAAGTAAAATACACGATTTTAAACGGAAAAATCGTGTATACTGATAAATAAGTGTAAAAACCACCGAAGCTTAAGCTTGGGCTTTGCTCACGGCTTTTTGCTTATTGATATCAAAAGGAGAACAGCAATGTCTTTAGACAGATTGATTGAAAAAATCGCAGAAACTCAAAACCCCACCGTGGCGGGGCTTGACCCGAAGCTGGACTACATCCCCGGGCACATCAAAGCCGAATCGTTTGCAAAATACGGCGAAACGCTCGACGGTGCGGCCGACGCGCTTTTAACCTTTAACAAAGGACTTATCGACGCGCTTTGCGATATTGTTCCCGCGGTCAAGCCGCAGTGCGCCTACTATGAAATGTACGGCTATCAGGGCGTTAAGGCGCTTTATGAAACTATTCAGTACGCTCGCGAAAAAGGCATGTTCGTTATCACCGACGGCAAGCGAAACGATATCGGCACCACTATGCAGGCGTACGCCGCGGGGCATTTGGGCGAAGCTGAGATAAACTCAAAGCTGTTCGCCCCGTTTGACGGTGACGCGCTTACGGTCAACGGATATCTTGGAACCGACGGAATTGCACCGCTTACCGAGATATGCAAACAGCGCGACCGCGGAATATTCGTGCTGTGCAAAACCTCCAATCCGTCGTCGGGCGAATTGCAGGACAGGCTGATTGACGGCGAGCCGGTTTATCTGCACATGGGCAGAATGTGCGAAAGCTGGGGGAAGGACTTAAGCGGAAAATACGGCTACTCGGGCGTTGGAGCCGTTGTGGGAGCGACATATCCCGAACAGCTTACCGAGCTTCGCGAAAAGCTGCCGCACACATTCTTCCTCGTTCCCGGATACGGCGCTCAGGGCGGCGGCGCAAAGGACGTTGCAGGCGCGTTTGATTCAAACGGTCTGGGCGCGATAGTAAATTCGTCCAGAGGGATAATGTGCGCCTACAAAAAAGGCGGCTATACTCCCGAGGACTACGCAAAAGCCGCGCGTGAGGAAGCAATCAGGATGAAAGATGACATAACCGCATATATTCCCAAGCTTAGCCTTAATAAGTAAAAACGCCCAAAAGCGAGAAGCGGTTTTCCAACCAAAGCTAAATCTGGTAACTCTTTATTATAAGGAGCAATTATTATGTTTTACGTTCAGGGAAATTATCCCGTTATTAAAAAACAGTGCATTGCAAAAAACACATTCGACTTTACAGTTTACTGCCCCGAAATAGCTGAAAAAGCGCAGGCGGGTCAGTTCGTTCACTTAAAGGCAAACGGATATTTTCTGCGCCGTCCGATATCGATATGTGAAATCGACCGAAAAAACAAAACCCTGCGGCTTGTTTTTGAAATCCGCGGAAACGGCACGGAGGCTTTGAGCCGAATCAATGAAAACGAAAATGTCGATATGATAGCGCCTTTGGGAAACGGCTTCAGCGTTGACAAATCAAAAAAAGCCGTCTGTATCGGCGGCGGCATAGGCACCCCGCCCATGCTTGAAACAGTTAAACAGTTTTCCGATTCGTCCGTCGCTATCCTAGGATTTAAAACGGCAAAGGCCGTTGTTTTGGAAAACGATTTTAAAAACGCCGTACAAACGATAGTCTGTACCGACGACGGCACATACGGCGAAAAAGGGTTTGTAACAAACGCGCTTGAAAAATATCTCGAAGAAGGCTCGGCGGATATCATCTGCGCCTGCGGTCCCGCTCCGATGTTAAAATTCGTCTCGCAGATAGCCAAAGCGCACGGCATACCCTGCGAGATATCGCTTGAGGAAAGAATGGCGTGCGGAGTCGGGGTATGCCTTTGCTGCGCGTGCAGAGTTACGACTCCGAAGGGCGAGGAAAAGCTGCGGCACGTCTGCAAATACGGCCCCGTGTTCGACAGTGAGGAGGTTATATTATAATGGCGGATTTATCTGTTAACATTGCAGGAGTGCAATTTAAAAACCCGGTTATCCCCGCTTCGGGAGCGTTCGGCAACGGCCGCGAATACGAACAGTTTTTTGAGCTTTCGCGTTTAGGCGGGATCGCCGTCAAAGGAATGACTGTAGAAGAAAGAAACGGTAATCTTCCCCCAAGAGTAGCCGAAACGCCGGCGGGAATGTTAAATTCCGTCGGGCTTCAAAATCCCGGGGTCAAGCATTTTATAACATACGAGCTTCCGAATCTCATTACAAAGAACACTGTCATTATTGCCAACGTTGCCGGAAGCACGATTGACAGCTATATTGAAGCAGTCAAAATGCTCGAGCCGACAAAGGTCGATATGATCGAACTCAACATCTCCTGCCCGAACGTAAAGCAGGGGGGTGCGGCGTTCGGAACGTCCTGCTCTGCCGCCGCCGAAGTCACCGCGGCAGTGAGAAAAAACACAACCAAGCCGCTTATGGTCAAGCTCTCGCCGAACGTCACCAGCATTACCGACATCGCAAAGGCGGTCGAATCCGAGGGAGCGGACGCGGTCTCGCTTATAAACACTCTGCTAGGCATGAGAATAAATATAAATACCAGCCGCCCGATTCTGAAAAACAACGTCGGCGGTCTTTCGGGCCCCGCCGTATTTCCCATTGCGCTTAGAATGGTGTGGCAGACGGCGAACGCCGTCAAAATCCCCGTTGTAGGAATGGGCGGAATATCTTCGGGGGAGGACGCCGTTGAGATGATGATGGCGGGCGCGAGCGCCGTTCAGGTGGGCGCGGCGACATTTGCCGATCCGTTCGCACCGATAAAAATAATCGACGGAATAGAAAAGTATCTTGACGACAACGGCATTGAAAGCGTGACCGAGCTGACGGGAGCCGTCAAGCCCTGGTAAACGGCATATATTTTCTTGCATCTGGAAGGAGAACAACATGAAAATTATGGCAGTTGATTTCGGCGACGCGCGCACAGGGCTTGCCATGTGCGACCGCACGGAGTTTTTAGCCTCCCCGATAGGAGTTATAAAATCCACGAGCTTCGGCGAGACGCTAAAGCAGACCGCCGCCGCCGCCGAGGAATACGGCGCGCAGGAAATCGTTGTCGGTCATCCGAAAAACATGGACGGCTCCGAGGGAGATAGAGCAAAAAAATGCAAAAAGTTTGCAAAAATGCTCAAGGAAATTATCCCTGCCGATATTAACGTAGTTCTGTGGGACGAGCGTGCAACAACCGTCATGGCTCACAACTATCTCAACGAGACCAACACGCGCGGTCAAAAGCGCAAAAACGTGGTGGACGAGGTCGCCGCCACTATCATACTCGAAAGCTATTTAAGCTACAGGAAAAACAATAATCAGAAGCTTTAATATGTAATAAACGGTGGGCAGTCTTGTCCGCCGAAAATATATTCATAATACAGAGGTATTTGTTATGAAATTTTATGACAGAAGTGAAGAAAGAACCGGCGTTCAGGTCGGCGACCCGTACAGACCGACAGTGGACATACAGTGCGATTTCGTCATGGTTTACGGCATCGACGAAAAAATGCCCGAAAGAATCGAAGCATACCGCGAAAAAGGTTACATAGTGCATCTTATGACGGGCGTTTCATGGGGTCATTACGTCGACTTCCTAGACGGCAGCTTTGATGGAAAAGAGCACTGGGACGAGGGTCAGATAACCTACAAAAACGAGGAAAAATCTCACGGTCACCTTGTTCCGTATATGTGCCCGTCGGTCGCGTTTTCAAACTTTTTGACCCAGCGCATCAAGGCGGCGGTGGACGCAGGCGTAGTTGCCATACACCTTGAAGAGCCGGAGTTCTGGGTTGAATCGGGCTATTCGCCCGCCTTTAAGCGCGAATGGCAGATTTATTACAAAGAGCCGTGGGTCGACCCGATATCCTCGCCCGATGCGCAGTTTAAAGCCTCCAAGCTGAAATCGTATCTCTACCGCCGCACGCTTGACAGACTCTGCTGCGAGCTGAAAGAATACGCGCTTTCAAAATACGGCAGAGACGTTCGGTTTTACGTTCCTACCCATTCGCTTGTCAACTACAGCCAATGGCGGATAGTTTCGCCCGAATCGTCGCTTATCGACGTTCCGACTATCGACGGATACATAGCGCAGATTTGGACGGGAACCTCCCGCGAGTGCAACGTTTACGAGGGCGAGCTTCGCGAAAGGACGTTTGAAACCGCGTTTTTGGAATACGGCATAATGCAGGAATTAACGCGCGGCACCGGGCGCAGAATGTGGTTTCTGCACGACCCGATAGAGGACAACCCGCGCTACACCTGGCGCGAATACCGCCGTGATTACTACCGCACGGTTTCCGCTTCGCTTTTCCACTACAACGTGCATCACTTTGAGGTCTCGCCGTGGCCGCACCGCGTTATCGAGGGCAAATACCCTCGCGGCGAACACGGCAAACCTATTCCGCCCGAGTATGCGACAAACCTGCTGACCGTAATGCACACCCTGCGCGACATGGACTGGGAGGATTGCAGCTTTGACGGCGGCAACATTGAGGTCGGCGTTTTCATGGCGGACTCCGCGATGTTTCAGCGGCTTTACCCCGAAAACACCCCCGAGGCAAAGCTTGACGGCGAAACCACGTCGGTCAAGCGGTTCAACTCGTTTTACGGCTTAACGCTTCCGCTGTTAAAGCAGGGGCTCGCGGTCAAGCCCGTCCAGCTGGACAATTTACGCAGATTTGCAGCGTATCTCGACGGCTATCACACGCTTGTTTTGAGCTACGAATTTATGAAGCCCGAATATCCCGACATTCACAACGCGCTGGCGCAGTGGGTTAAAAACGGCGGAAACCTTATCTATGTGGGCGACGGCTCCGACTCATTCAATTCAATCACAAGCTGGTGGAACAGCGGCAAAAACTCGTTTAAAAATCCCGCCGAGCATCTTTTCACCTGCCTCGGTCTTGATAAAAATCCCGAAGCCGGGCTTCACAGGGTTGAAAAAGGACATTTATATTATCTACCCGTTCACCCGAGCAAGCTTGCGCTTTATAAGCAAAACGCCGACGATTACCGTCGCGTAGTCGACGAGGTTTTGGCTCTCAACAATATCAAATGGAAAAAATCAGCTTCTATCGTGCTTCGCCGCGGTCCGTACGTTGTCACCGCCGTTATGGACGAATCGGTGACCTCAAAAGCGCAGACGCTTAAAGGAGCTTATATCGACCTTTACGACCACAGGCTTTCGGTGGTAAAAGACCCCAAGCTTGAAATCGGCTCGGTCGGACTGTACTATGACGTAAACAAAATCGACACAGATTCCGAAGCGGACATAATCGCCGCGGCGGGAAGAGTCGATTCGCTTTACACAAGCGGCGAAAAATCCGAGTTTACGGTTATCGGTCCGGAAAAAATCGTTTGTGCTGTAAGAATTTATTTACAGCGCGTGCCGAAAGCCGTTAAAGCATTTTGCGGCGCGGATGAGGTCAAGGCAAGCTTTGATTATGACAAGACTTCAAAAACCGCGCTTATCAATTTTGACAACTCCCCGAACGGCATTAAAGTCGAAATCACATATTAATACTATTAAACGGACGCCGAAAATGTCGGCGTCCGTTTTCGCATAAAGTCACTTCTTTTTGAACATAATTACTATAGACTTAAAAATGGAGTGATTTGCCACGAATATCAAGGATTCTTCCGTTTGGAATTACGACTCATATAATCTCAGCGCGCAGGCGTTATCCAAAGACATATACGCGGATGTCGCCGTTATCGGCGCGGGAATGGCGGGCGTGCTGACGGCGTATAAGCTTACAAAGCGCGGACAAAACGTCGTTTTGATAGACGCGGAAACAGTAGGCAGCGGGGTGACCAAAAACACGACCGCTAAGATAACCTCGCAGCACCGCCCGATTTATCACAGACTGATAAGCTCGCGCGGAATCGAGGCGGCAAAGGCGTATGCCAAGTCAAACGAGAACGCAATACGCGAATACGAGCAGATAATATCCGAGCTTAACATCGACTGCGATTTTAAAAAAAACACGGCGTACGTTTACTCAACATGCGACAAAGAGCTTATACGCCGCGAAATGAACGCGGCGCTCATGTGCGGTATCGACGCGTTTTACACAGAGGATTCCGACCTCCCGTTTAAAATCAAGGCGATGTACGGCTTTAAAAATCAAGCCGAGTTCGATCCGCTGAAATTCTTGTTCGCAGTTGCAAAAAAGCTCACGGTTTTTGAGCACACAAGAGCGATTGACATCGAAAACAGCACGGTCATAACAAACCGAGGAAAAATTTCGGCAAAGCACATTGTCGTCGCCACGCACTACCCGTTTTACAACAAATCGGGGCTTTATTTCATGCGCCTTTCCCAGCAGCGGTCGTATGTCGCCGCGGTAAAGACCGACAAGGACATAAACGGCATGTATATCTCCGCCGAGCCGAACGGTTTTTCGTTCAGGCGCGCGGGGGACGTTATATTGCTCGGCGGCTGCTCCCACCGGGTGGGAGACCCCAAGGAAAACTGCCGCGAACGCCTTTTTCATGCATCAAAGCTTTATTTCCCGCGCACAAAAATAACTCACTGCTGGTCGGCGCAGGACTGCATGAGCATAGACGGCGTTCCGTTTATCGGGCGGTACGGTCAGACTCTGCCCCGAACATACGTCGCCACCGGCTTCGGCAAGTGGGGAATGACCGGCTCGATGGTCGCGGCGGACGTTTTAACCGATCTTATTATGACAAACAAGTCGAGATACGAAAAACTGTATACTCCGCAAAGGTTTGTAGCAGGTGCCTCGTTTAAAAATCTATCGCAAAACGCAGGCTATTCGTCAAGCGGCATGTTCAAGCGTTATTTCCGTCTGCCGCAGGACACGGTTGATTCCATCCGCGCAGAAAAGGGAATGATAATCAATTACGGCGGCAAAAAGCTGGGCGTTTACAAGGACAAGGACGGCAAGCTGTTCGCCGTCACTCCCGTCTGCCCGCACATGGGCTGCGAGCTTGCGTTCAACAGCGAGGAAAAATCGTGGGACTGCCCCTGCCACGGCTCGCGGTTTGACATTCACGGAAAATGCCTTGACAACCCCGCCAACCGCAATCTAGGAGTTTATTCAATAAATAGCGATGAAATTAAATAGGCTGTGTAGCAACACAGAAAAACCGAGCGGGAAAATCCTGCTCGGTTTTTTCATGTTTTTTCTATGTCAAAGGTAAAACTTTTCTTTGCCTTTGCCGTCACATCTCGCTTATGACCCTGCAAAGCTCCTCGGCGGTTTTGCCGGTAACTCCCGCGGTTTTTGCAAGCTCATCGGGCGGCGCGGCTTTCAGTCCCGCCTTGGTTTTGTACTTTTTCATAAGCGCCGCCGCCTTTTTTTCGCCTATCCCCTTTACAGACGTAAGCTTTGAGGAAAACATCGACTTTTTGCGGGTGCTTTTCTGGTATGTTATCGAAAACCTGTGAACCTCGTCCTGGATTGCGGTTACCAGATTAAACGCGGGCTTGGTTTCGCTTATCGCAATTTCGCCTCCGCTTTCGGCGATCGCCCTTGTTCTGTGCCTGTCGTCCTTCACCATTCCGAAAACGGGGATATCAAGCCCGCGCTCCGCGAGAACAGGGCGCACCGCCGAAACGTGCCCCTTGCCGCCGTCGAGCAGAATCAAATCGGGCTTTTTTCCAAATCCCTCACCCGAATCCTTTTCCTGCTCGTACCTATCAAATCTGCGGGATATGACCTGTATCATCGAAGCGTAGTCGTCCCGCACGGGCATATCCTTAAGCGCAAATTTTTTATACGCGGATTTTAACGGTCTGCCCTTGTAAAACACCACCATGCCCGCGACGATTCCGCTGTCGCCCAGATTCGAAATATCATACGATTCAATATATTCGGGGGCGCTTTCAAGCCCCAAAAGCTTTGCCAGAGCGTCGAGCGCGGCGATGTCCCGCGCCGATGTCTGCGCGCGGCAGCTTAACTGCTCCGCCGCGTTGTTCACCGCCATCATCACAAGCTTTTTCTGTTCGCCGCGCACAGGGACGTTCACCGTCACCGCATGATTTGCAAGCCCGCGCAAAAACTGCTGCAAAAGCTCCATATCTCCGACCGCGTCGTCAAGATACACGGCTTTTGGTATATCTACATTCGAACTGTAATACCGCACTATAAACTCATCCCGCACCTCTGAGAGATTGTCCGTTCCCGATATAAAATAATGCTCCTTGTCGCAAAGGCGACCCGCGCGGTATTTAAGCACCGCGAACACGCAGTTTTCACCGCTCTGCGCTCCGGCAATCATATCTTTATCGGCGCTGTCCGCACTGATTATCTTCTGCTTTTCTCCCGCCTTTTCGATTGCGCGTATGCGGTCGCGCAGCAAAGCGGCGCGCTCAAAGTCCAGAGCTTCGCTTGCCTCGTTCATCTTTTCCGTCAGCGATCTGACCGACTGCTCCGAGCCGTTTTTTATATAATCCACCGCCTGAGCAATGATATCGTTATATTCTTTCTCTCTGATTTTCCCGCGGCAGACCGCGGAACACAGCCCTATATGCGAATTGAGGCAGGGGCGCGCCTTTCTGAACTCCTCGGGAAATTTTTTCTTGCAGGTCGGCAGCTTAAAAACGCGGTTTGCCTCGTCCACCGTCTGACTGACGGTGAAGCTGGATGTATACGGTCCTATATAACTGCCGCCCGCAAGGTTGTTTTTCTCGGCGGTGATACGCGGATAGCGGTCGTCCGATATTCTGATATAATGATAGCCCTTGTCGTCCTTGAGCAGTATATTATACTTGGGTGCGTGCATTTTGATAAGACTGCACTCAAGCACCAGCGCTTCATACTCGCTGTCGGTCACGATATAATCGAAATCATAAACGTTTGAGACCATGCGGCTGACCTTTGCGGTGTGATTCGGCGTTTTTGCAAAATAGCTTCGCACGCGGTTTGTAAGGTTTTTCGCCTTGCCGATATATATAATTTTGCCCTGCTTGTTCTTCATAATATACACGCCCGGGCTTTTTGTCAGCTCAAGCGCTTTTTTATGAAGATAATCAAGTCTTTCATTCATTTTAACCACTGTTCCTTTTTCAGAGTCTGCGCTTTTCCTTTAAATCCTCTTTGCAGACCCGCCCCGCTCATATTCTATATAAAAATCAGCGCCGCCTGAAAAGGCGGCGCTGAAAGGGTTAAGCGCTTTTATTCGTTAAATCCCGATTTAACTAAATTAACCAAACCTTCGACCGCCTCGTTTTCATCCGAGCCGTCGGCAATTATACGGATGTTTGTTCCGCCGACAATACCGAGTGAAAGCACACCCAAAAGGCTTTTTGCGTTTACGCGGCGCTCTTCCTTTTCAACCCAGATAGAAGACTTAAACTCATTGGCTTTCTGAATAAAAAATGTTGCCGGACGCGCATGAAGCCCAACCTGATTTTCAACGCTTACTTCTTGAACGTACATAAATTATTTCTCTCCCTGTCTGTGTCTGTATATCTCTTTGATTTCAAAACTTTTCCGTGTCATGTTTTATTATATCCACAAAAAACTCGCTCGTCAACGAAAAAGAAACTTAATTATTACAAAGCGGTAAAATTTCTGCTGTTTGCCACAAAAAAATAAAAACATCTAGTCTGTATTGGCTATTTTCACTATATTTAGTAAACTGGTTTGTATGTAAACAACAAATTTTTTCACTTAAAATACAATAAATATTAACGGATTTTTAAATAAGAACGGATATGCGCAGCTACACCAAAGCTTTTTTACTTTTTTAAATGCCTTTCCCGCTCCTTTTCACTCAGACGCGTTTCATCTAAAATATCCGGCCGCTTTTCGAGTGTTCTTATTATACTCTGCTCCCGCCGCCATCGCTCTATGTTTTCGTGATGCCCCGAAAGCAGTATTTCCGGCACATTTTTTCCCCGCCAGCTTTCGGGCCGCGTATACTGCGGATATTCCAAAAAACCGTCGTAATGACTTTCCATCTCAAAGCATTCCGCCGAAGAAAGAACACCGTCTAACATTCTTACCACAGCGTCGGTCAGTGTGAGTGCGGGAAGCTCGCCGCCGGTCAAAACGTAATCTCCGACCGAAATTTCTTCGTCGACAATCTCTTCGAGCACCCGCTCGTCCACGCCCTCGTAATGCCCGCACAG
Source organism: uncultured Oscillospiraceae bacterium (assembly GCA_964536085.1). Taxonomy (GTDB): domain Bacteria; phylum Bacillota; class Clostridia; order Oscillospirales; family Ruminococcaceae; genus CAZHWR01. Next base: position 5,641 of record CAZHWR010000018.1, on the reverse strand, counting down.
AATAAACAGATTGTCGAGCTTCGCTATCTGCCTTGCCTTGTCCTGCGTCAGCGTTTTTCCCTGAGGGGACATATAAACAGTGTGCGGACGTTTGCCGATGATATCGCACACCGCTTTATAGCAATCGTAAATCGGCTGAGCAAGCATTACCATGCCCATGCCGCCGCCGTAGGGCGAATCGTCCACGCGGTTGTGCTTGTTAATTGTATAATCGCGGATGTTGTGACAGTGTATTTCAACTTTTCCGTTTTTCCTCGCTCTCCCGATTATGCTCTCGCTCAGCACCGATTCGCACATTTCGGGAAACAGCGTTGCAATATCAATTCTCATTCGGATTTACCCCCGAAAGCTGTATCCAAAAGCCCGTCAGGCAGGCGTACCAGCATTTTATCCTGCTCAAAATCGCGGCTTAAAACAACTCCGTCTATCGCGGGGATAAGTATTTTACCGCCGTTTTCACCCGAAACCTCGTAAACGTCCGCCGCGCCGTACTGCAAAACGTCGGTCAGCCTGCCGTACACCCTGCCCGAATCGTTATCCACGATTTCCATGCCAAGCAAATCCGCAACAAAATATCTTCCCTCGGGGAGCGAAAAATCCCCGCGGTCTGCGAGCAAAATCTTATTTCTGAGCTTTTGCGCCTGCTCGATGTCGTCTACACCGTCGAGCTTAACGACCACGACATTTTTATGCACTCTTGCCGAAAGCACCTTGAATTGCGCCTTGCCGCCGTCTGAATAAACCGTTTCAAGCCCCTCCAAATCAAACGGAGAATCGCACCACGGCTTCACGCGCACTTCGCCCTTTATCCCGTGAGTATTGACTATCTGCCCGATTTCAAGATATCTGCTTTTTTCCATTATAACCACCCTGACTTTATCCGGCACCGATTAAGGCAAGTCCGAAAATACTGCGGACAATAGCCCCGCGCAGTTCCTAAAACACAAACAGGGAACGCAGCGCTCTGCATTCCCATGATTGTCAATTGTCATAAATTGTTATCAGTCGATTTCAACCATTATCTTCTGACCGATGCGGCTTGCCCCCGCGCGCATAACCGTGCGCAGAGCCTTGGCAATACGCCCCTGCTTGCCGATAACGCGGCCCATATCGTCGGGAGCGACGTTTAAATGATAAACGACTATTCCCTCCTCGTTGGGCTCGTCCACCGTCACCTTGACGGCATCTTTATCATCGACAAGACCCTGAGCGATGGCAATAAGTAGGTTTTCCAAAGCTTTTCCTCCTTACTATATAGCGCCGTTGTCTTTTAAAAGCTTTTTAACTGTGTCTGTGGGCTGAGCGCCGTTTGCCATCCATTTTTTGGCTTTTTCGGCGTCCACCTTAACAACGCTGGGCTCTTTTGTGGGATCGTAGTATCCGATTTCCTCAATGAATCTGCCGTCGCGCGGATATCTGGAATCAGCAACCACAATGCGGTAGAAAGGAGCCTTTTTAGCGCCCATGCGGCGAAGTCTTATTTTAACAGCCATTACTGTCACCTCCTGAATATAAGTTAATATATTACAACCATATTAGACTTAACCTAAATAGGGATAAATCTAGGTTGAAACCAAATTTACATCGGCATGCCGGGCATAGAGCCGGGCGGCATCATCATTCTTCCGCGTTTGCCGCGCTTGCCGGATTTTCCCAGTTGCTTCATCATCTTCTGCATCTGCTCAAATTGGCGCAAAAGCTTGTTTACGTCCTCCACCCGCGTTCCGCTTCCCGCGGCGATACGCTTTTTGCAGCTGGGATTAATTATCGAGGGCTTTTCTCTTTCTTTCGGGGTCATCGAGGTTATTATCGCCTCGATTCTGTAAAGCTGTCTGTCGTCCACGTCGACGTTTTCCAGCTGTTTGCCGACCCCCGGAATCATAGACATTATCTGCTTTAGCGGACCCATCTTTTTTATCTGCTTCATCTGCGCGAGCAGGTCGTTTAAATCAAAGCTGTTTTCCTTTAATTTCTGCGCAAGCTGCTCGGCTTCCTTTTCGTCCACCTGAGTCTGCGCCTTTTCAATAAGCGTCAAAACATCGCCCATGCCGAGTATTCTCGAAGCCATTCTTTCGGGGTGAAACGGCTCCAAATCGGAAAGCTTTTCGCCGATACCCGCAAACTTGACGGGCTTGCCCGTCACCGCCAAAACCGAAAGCGCGGCGCCTCCGCGGGTGTCGCCGTCGAGCTTTGTGAGTACAACGCCGTCTATTCCGAGCGCGTCGTTAAACGACTGCGCGACGTTGACAGCGTCCTGACCAGTCATAGCGTCCACCACGAGCAGTATCTCGGTCGGCTCGACCTTGGATTTTATATCCTCCAGCTCTTTCATAAGCTGTTCGTCTATGTGAAGTCTTCCCGCAGTATCCAGCAAAACCAAATCGTTGCCGTGATCCTTTGCGTGCTTTACCGCTTCCTTTGCGATTTTAACGGGGTTTTCCGTACCCATTTCAAAAACGGGAACACCCGCCTGCTCGCCCACGACCTGCAACTGCTTTATCGCCGCAGGGCGGTAAACGTCGCAAGCGACAAGCAGCGGTCTGTGTCCCTGCGACAAAAAGTGCTTCGCAATTTTTGCACAGTGAGTGGTTTTACCCGATCCCTGCAGGCCGCACATCATAACGATACACGGCGGCTTGGACGGAAATTTTATTCTGCTGTTCTCGCCGCCCATGAGATTTGTGAGCTCTTCGTTTACTATTTTAATTACCTGCTGCGCGGGAGTGAGACTTTTCAAAACGTCTTCCCCTACGGCGCGGTCGCTTACCTTTTTAACAAAGTCCTTTACGACCTTGTAGTTAACGTCCGCCTCCAAAAGCGCAAGCCGCACCTCGCGCATCGCTTCTTTAACGTCGCTCTCGGAGAGTCTGCCCTTGTTTTTAAGCCGCTTGAAAGCCGCCGACAATTTATCCGACAATCCCTCGAATGCCACTGCGCTCACCTCGTTTCGTATATAAATCTCAAACCGCGCTAAATGATTTTCTGCGCTTCATCCGATATTTCTTTGATTTTTGAAAGGTATTCCCTAACGTCCCCGCTTCCGCCGCCAAGAGCGTCTGAAGCAAATCCGCTTATCTGCTCGAGCGAATTGGAAAGCGCAGAAAGCTTTTTCACCATTCCGAGCTTATCCTCAAGCTCGAATAAAAACGCCTCCGCACGCTTTATCGAGTCGCGCACGCCCTGCCGCGAGATATCCTCCAGTTCGGAAATTTCGCCCAGCGAAAGGTCTTCATTATAGTAAAGCTCGGTTACGTCAAGTTGTTTTTCGGTGAGCAACTTACCGTAGTAATCGAGCAAAACCGAAACCTCAAGATTTTTTCCACTCATGTAAAATCCCCTTTTTCAACTATAAAGGCTTTTACTTTATATCTTTAATATTATATACCCGCCCGAAGCGCTTGTCAAGTATTTTGCTTTACAGATATAAAAAATTTTTATTTTTGCGCTCCGCCGTAAAAATAAATTGCCGATTCTTTCATCCTGCTTATCGATTACAAATTTAATTTCCGGCGGCAAAACATTCTGCGGACATACAAAACGCCGGCGTTTTTTTCATATTTATTTAAAAGACCGCCCGGCTTCGGCTTGAAACTCGCAGTCGGCCTATCTGCCGAAATCGGGCAAGAAAGGAACGTTACAGCTATGATACTGTCAGCAATTATCTCTTTTTTGTCCGCCAATATGCTCTATTTTGCCCTGCATCTCGAAAACACAGGCTCATTCCCAAAGCCGCTTTCGCCCTCAAAGGAGCGCGAGCTTTTTGAAAAAATGAAAGACGGCGACGTTTCGGCGCACGACGCTTTAATCGAACACAATCTCCGTCTGGTGGCGCATATTGTAAAAAAATACTACGCGGTTTCAAATGAGCAGGAGGATCTAATCTCCATCGGAACTATAGGACTTATCAAGGCGGTAAACACCTTCAGCTATGAGAAGGGCGCCCGCTTTGCGACCTATGCGTCACGATGTATTGAAAACGAAATACTTATGCATTTCAGAAATGTTAAGAAAACCGCGGGCAACGTATACTTTAACGACCCAATCGATTCGGACGGCGACGGCAACTCACTCACGATTATGGACATTATGGCCGAAGACGATAACATAGCCGATATCCTAGATTTAAAAATTAAAACCGAACAGCTGAAAAAATACATATCCGAATCTCTTGATGAACGCGAACAGCAAATCATACTTATGCGCTACGGGATAAAAGCAAACCTCCCGATGACTCAGCGGGAGGTTGCAAGCGTTTTGGGAATATCGCGTTCATATGTATAGAAAATTGCTTATTATAAATGAATGGAATCGTACAAAACACAAAAGCGACCATTCATTTTTTATTTGAAATAAGGACAAGTAGTTACCTACTATAACTATGGCTGAATAAACCTGATAACAATGGTTTTAAGGCGGAACTTGTTGGTAAAAGGTATAATCCCCACCTTATAAGTATTATACTATAAAACTCCTTGTATGGTTATGAAAGAATGGCTTGCTTTTACGGAAAGAAAGCCGTTCTTTATGGCTAACACAATGGAGGTATATATTTATGAGAACGAATGAATTTACACTTTACTATAACAATGTCCGTGAAAACAATATTAATACAATATATCCATATGGAAAAAGAATAAAAAGCGAGAAAGATTTAAAACAGGTTGTAGCGTGTGACCACGTTTGCGCAGCTTATAGAGGGAATAAGCGTAAAAATGATAATTTTATCCAAGCAGATTGTATTATGCTTGATGTTGATAATACGGAAAGTGATAATCAAAATGAGTGGAAAACTGCCAAGGATATTAAAAAAGCTTTTCCGAATGTTCCGTTTTATGTTTCATATTCAAGGAATCATTTAAAACCAAAAGGAAATAAAACTCCAAGACCGAAATTTCATGTTTATTTTGCAATAAATCCAATTTATGAGTTAGATAAATATGTAGCCCTAAAGAGAAAAATCTGCTATCATTTTCCTTACTTTGACTTTAATGCCAAAGATGGTGCACGTTTGTTTTACGGAGTGGCAACTCCTAAAATTGAATACTGCGATGGTGAAATTCTGCTTTCTGACTTTATGAAAGATATTCCAGACGGCAATAAGGAAAGATGTAATGAACCCAAACTGCAAAATGAAGAAAAAACATCATCAAAGCAAAATCAATATGTTGCCCATGACATTATTCACGAGGGCAACAGAAACACTTATATGACAAGCTATGCCGCTCGTGTACTAAAACGATACGGTGATAAAACCGATGAAGCACTTCAGAGCTTTTTAAATGAAGCCAACAAGTGCCAACCGCATTTGGAATATGATGAGTTAAATTCAATATGGAAAGGCGCTGTAAAATTCTATAATGAAACCATCAAAACTGCACCTGACTATATATCTCCCGAAGAATTTAAAAGAAGAGCTAAAGGAAGAAAGTCAGCACCATATCAAGATGTAAATGATTCAGAAAAATATTGTTTGCAGCCTGTAAATATTAGCGAATTGAATTTTTTACTCAATAAAGACCATGACGCCAGACATTTCAATATAGAAAATGCTCGACACTTTTTAGGAGCTTTTGGACTGAACATTCGGAAAAATGAAATGAATGGTTGCAACGAGGTAACGGGTATGCCGGAAAAATACAAA
>CAZHWR010000017.1:0-34823 GCA_964536085.1 uncultured Oscillospiraceae bacterium | reverse complement strand
TATGAGGGGTGTGCATTTTTTGCACACGGGTGTTCATCGTTATGCGAGTACGGAAATTCAGTTTGTTATGTTGTATAATTGATAGAACGGCAACAGATTTTACAGGACAGTTTCTGATACATTTGTAGAAGTTTTTACAGTTGGATTTCTTAAGCTTTAAAATATCGGCATAAAAATCCACCTACTTTTTTAAAACGTACTTGTCAAAAATCCCGTCAAAACTGTCCGCAGACACGCCGCATATGATTTCGTCGTCGATTTTTACACTAACGCCGTCGGTACATTTGCCCAAGCAGAAAGCGGCGCCCAGATTAACCTTATCGGTGAGACCGTTTTCCTCCAGCTTTTCTTCATCAATTCGATAATGTCATACGAGCCGCGAAGATGACATGAGCTACCAACGCAGATACTGATATCCATAATCTCGTCTCCAATCATTTATTTTAACGCACAAAAATACATCCTTATGCGTTCTTTACTCAACACAATTTATTCCCTGATAATTTATTCCCTGATAATTTATCCCCTGATAAAGACAGTTTTCAAACATATATTTGTCGATAGCGTCCATGACAACGAATTTTTTCAAGCCCCACAAAGGGGCGATAAGCTCGCTTTTTGCGCCGTCGCCCGTCACCCTTTGGATTATCGTTTCAGGCGAAAAAAGAGTAAGCTGCCCGCAGACGGTTTTAACGTAGTCGTCCATGCTCATTGCGCTGAACACGCCGTTTTGATACATTTTTTCGGCGGCGGTATTTTTCAAAATATGCAAAAGATGAATCTTAACACTGTGCGGATTCAAATTTGCGACGGTCCGCGCCGTTTTTATCATCATATCCTGCGTTTCACCCGGCAGACCGTTTATGATATGCACGCAGACGTTTATGCCGTTGTCCCGAAGCTTGTTGTAACCGTTAATAAACTCTGCGAACGTGTGCCCTCGGTTAATAAACCGCGCCGTAGAGTCAAACGCGGTTTGCAGACCGAGCTCGACGATTAAATATGTCCTTTTTGAAAGCTCTGAAAGATAGCTGACAACATCGTCTTTCAGGCAGTCCGCTCTCGTCGCGATGCTCAAACCTACTACGCCGTTTATTTCAAGCGCCCGCTCGTATTTTTCGCGCAGCACGCAAAGCGGCGCATAGGTATTTGTAAACGCCTGGAAATACGCGATATATTTCGCGTTGTCCCACTTTTTATGCAGCTTATTTTTAACCGTTTCAAACTGCTTTTCTATCGGCAAGTCCCTGCTGCCGGCAAAATCCCCGCTTCCCGCCGCGGAACAGTATATACACCCGCCCGTTCCCTTTGTTCCGTCAATGTTGGGGCAGGTAAAGCCGCAGTCGAGCGAAACCTTGAAGACCTTTCCGCCGAACTTATGCCGCAGATGGTAATTCCATGTGTGGTATCGCTTGTTATCGTCCGAAAACTCAAACGGATTCGTTTGGGACTGCGTTATTTTTTTATTTTCTTTTTGCATATATCCTCCAGCGGGCAATCAGAACATTTCGGACTGCGCGCCGTACATACGTCTCTCCCGAAATGCACAAGCCTGTGGCAAAAATCCCCCGAACGGGATAAATCAAGAATTTTTCTGAGCTGTTTTTCCACGGCAAACGGTTCTTTGGAGGTGACAAGTCCCAGCCTGTTGCATATTCGAATGCAGTGCGTATCGGTTACCACGGAATCCTTGCCGTAGATATCCCCAACTATTAAATTCGCGGTTTTTCTGCCGATTCCGGGGAGCTTAGTGAGCTCGTCAATACTGTCGGGAACAACCCCGCCGTAATCCTCAAGAAGCATTTGTGCGCATTCTATGACCTGCTTGGTCTTGGTTTTGAAAAGCCCGCACGGACGGATGATCTTTTCCATCTCGGACTGATCGGCAGTTGCAAAAGACTCCAAAGTAGGGTATTCTTTAAACAAGTCCTTTGTTACTATATTGACCCGCGCATCCGTACACTGGGCGGAAAGCCGCGTTGCAAACAGCAGCTCATACGGTTTTTCATACTTAAGCGAACATACCGCGTCGGGATACGCCTCTTCAAGACGCTGCATAACGACGGCGGCAAGCTCTTTCTTCGTCATATTAACGCACTATCCTTTCCCGCTTAAAACATTCAAATAATGCACATTTTCAAGCTTTGATAAATAAATAACAATATAATGTCATTATATCGCAAAATATTAAATATTCCAATAGGAGTCGTTATGGAAAACGCTGTTTATTATTATGACTTTAACACCAAAATCGGCATGGTAACTATTTATATTTACAATTCCAAAGCAGTATACTTATGTCTTGACCGCAAATGCAGCGAATCAGCCATAAGATACGTCAAAAATAAAATAAAAGTGCCGATTTTCAAAGCGACCGGCCCGGGAATTTGGAATGAATATGCAAAACGGATAAACCTTTATCTTGACGGTAAAGCAACAAAGCCAGATATTCTGTATACCCTTTACACCGCGGATTTTACGACAAAAGTTCTCGGAATTGTATCTCAGATAGAATATTCAAACACGCTTTCATATTCGGATATCGCGGAGCTTTTGGGCACCCGCGCATACCGCGCTGTCGGGCAGGCGGTGAAAAGAAATCCACTGCCGCTTATGATTCCCTGCCATCGCGTTGTCGGTAAAAACGATATCGGCGGCTTCAGCCTGGGCAAGGGTATCGAAACAAAAAAATATCTTATGCGGCTTGAAAAGATAGAATTTTAAAAATCCGGTTATTTTTTGCTTTTATTCTCAAAAACAAACTTAATACTGTCGCCAAATCCTTTTATATTTCGCTTTTTAGCATATATAAACAAAACAGCCATAACGGTCACCATTGCAGCGAACACAAACGCTATTATGACCGCAAGATAAAAACTGTAGCTTTTTTTGGCTTTCACAGCCGCGGAAGATGTGTCAGACCGGGACTGATAGCTTATAACATACGGGCTTGCTCCCTTTTCTAACGAAACCAGCGCCAGAACAAAATACTCGGTCGCCACGGCATTTGACGACTCACCGGGCTTCTTTGCAAAGCCTCCGTCAGGGTTTATGTAATCCTGCATAACCTCCACAAGGTTTTTATTGTCGTCATTCAAAAACATTTCGTCATCCATACTGAGCTCAAGCGAATTTACAGCGGTTATTATTTTTGCAATCTGCAATCCGCTTGTGTTTGAAAGTCCGTTTTTTATTTTCCCGGAAATATATGTAATCGCGCCTGATATTGCGTCGGACGCAATGGATTTATAGGACGACAAAGCCGTCAGAACAATAGCGGTATCACCCACTTTGCTTTTCCCGCCGATGCGCGAAAATCCGCCGTCATCATTTGCACACGATGATATCGCTTCGACAATTTCACGGCGCAAATCGGTCTTTTCTGTCAAATAGCCGTTGCTGTCGAGTGAAATAAGCATCAGCGCAGCATAATACGGATTTTCAAGATATTCGTCTTTTTTATCGATCATCTTCTGAATAAGATTAACATCCTTTACACTTTCTGCGTCGATCCCGGAAAATGTACTGCTGAGTACCGCGTAAAAAAGTTGGAGATCATTTTCAAACTCTCCGTTGTTTTGTTTGACATTCTGCAAAAATTTGTCAACGGCGTTCGCCTTGGCCGGCTGACCCGCCGCGCTTAACGCTATCAACTGCATTATACTGCTGTCGTTGACCGCAAGCCATGAGCAGGCGTCGTCGAGGATCTTGTCAAGCTCGTCGTTCCATTCATACCTGTTTGGATTATCAGAACTGGTCTGCGCTGTCATATCCGAACTCACAGCTTCTTCGGATGACAATTCGTTCTCGCTGCTGTGCTCCTCCGATGTTTCACCTTCAGACGAGGTCTTTTCACTCTGAGCCTTCGAATACGACGCTTTGGAGCTTGTGATTTCGGTTGTATTCAGAGCTTTTTGGGAAGAGACGTCCGCCGAGACACTTGACGCTGCAGAGGATGCTTCCGTCGATTCAATTGCGTAGTGCCTGAAAACAAATGAGTCGCCGTCCGCCACTTTAACATCCAGCTGTTCTATCTCTTTGCCGTTATACAAAACAGTAATGTTGTGCTCGCCGTCCGCCTGCAAGGTTTTTCCGTTTACCGTTATCGACGTTACCGCTCCGCTCTCATTAACGGTGAAAGCCGCCCGGTCTCCTCCCAGCGCCTCCGGTGTAGGCGTTTGAGGCGACGAAACCGTGTACTGAGCCAAAGTTATATTGTCGCTGATTATGATAACGCTCACGGCATATTTTGAAGTCTCGGCTAAAACGGTTAAATTGACTCCCGACAGAATAAAGCATACCGAACAAAACAGTGATATTATTTTTAAAGAAATATTTTTCATAACCATACACCATACGCCAAAAATGCTGATATTACTACTGTTATGATAACATAAAGCCGCCTGCAAAACAAGCAGCCAGAGCATATCCGGGCGATGAAATTTTTGCCTGACGCGAATAGGATTTCCGCGTTTCAGGCGTCAGATTTCTTGTTTTTCAGAAAACTTATGTTAATATATGGTTGCTGTAATATTAATTAGCCAATTCAAGGAGGTCCCATATGTTTTAGGAACGGTTATCAAGAATGTGCAGCGAAAAAGGGCTGACTCCCAATTCATTGTGCAGAGAGCTTGGCCTATCAGGCGGAGTTGTCAAAAGATGGAAAAACGACGAGTTCCCAAGTGTGGAGCATCTGATGAAAATCTCCGATTGTTTCAGGGTATCCGTAGATTATCTTATCGGCAGGACCCATCTTATCTGCGTTAAAAAATCCAAGCCGAAAACAAGGCGTGAAAAAGCCTGTACGGGCTTTTAGAAACAGCGAACGCACTGTCTGACCAACAGCTTAGCGCCGTTTTGCGGTATGTGACAACGATATATAAATAAAATTCTGTCTTTGCACAAGCTCATGCACGGCACGCCTGCAACCGATATTTATCGGATATTTTTTAAAATAGATTTTAAAACAGGTATAACAAAACGCACTCCACATAGTGAAGTGCGCAAGCAATCGCGGCTTTTGCCGCTGGCAGGGGTTGAGAGACTCGAACTCCCGGCACGTGGTTTTGGAGACCACTGCTCTACCAACTGAGCTAAACCCCTAAATCATCATAATATTCATCGATAAAATTACAACGTTATTTATTATACAATGGCATGGATAATTTGTCAATAAAAACATATTTTTTAAATTTTGATTTTTTTCCCCGAAGCATATCTCTGCCGCCCAAATGATGTGAAAACACAGTCAACCCAAAACCGCGCCGAACAAATTATCTGTTGTCCGGCGCAGTTTTTACGCTTTTTTCAGATATTTCTTATTGATCCAATAGTACTTACCGCTTATTTTACCGTCAGTGAACGAAATTTTTAAATATTCACCGCATTTCGGGCATCCTCCCTCAATGTATGAATCAGGACTTCCCTTAAACAAGACCCGACCGCATATGGGACAACTCGCTGTGTAAACCGACTTTTGCATGATTTCACCCGTCCTTTTCCTTATTTCCCGTTTATTGACAGAATAAATATTCTTTGATAAAATAATAATCGGAAGTTATTTGCATTTTTAAGTATTTAAGTATATAACCGTTTCGGAAGTTTGTAAATATTTAATCGGAACTTTTTCAATAAGGGCGTCGTCCCGTCATTCAACGAGTGACCGTGCGTTAACCTATCAGTTTTCAGCGGCGGATTGTACTCGCCGCTGAAAACTAAGATGGAACCCGCCGCCTTAGAGTCGGGGCATAAGTCGCGGTTATAAATTATTATGTGAGGTAAGCGTTATGACGTTCGGAGAAAAGCTTAAAAAGGTGCGATTGGCATTGAATATGTCGCAAAAAGAGCTTTCTAATAAAGCCGGCATATCTGAGCGTTCACTTTACACCTACGAACAAACAGGTATTTTCCCCAGAAGCGGAAATATCCAAAAATTGGCTGAAGCACTGAACGTATCCGTCGGATATCTGCTTGATGAAGAGGAAACCGACACCGCCAAAAATATCGACCAGAATATGCTGTTTTCAGGCGTTAAAAGCGAACACGGATACGATGGAGCGCTCGAGACCGCTCAAATACTTGCAAAAATATCCGACTTGTTTTCTTCAGACGCACTGAGCCGAGAATCAAAGGATATGTTCTTTCAAATCGTTATGCAGATATATCTTGATTCAAAGGAAAAAGATAATTCGCAGTATTCTCAAAACGGACGTATACGCAGGCGAAAAAAACAGCCTTAAGAAGTAAAATATACAATTATTTTGCTTTTTTTAACGTTTTAAACGAAACAATAAAAACATTATTGCATATAAATGCGCCGTGTGATATATTTAAAAAAAAACGGTTCATTTTTTAAAATTGGAGGAACATCATGACACAGTTTATAATTGCCGCTCCCGCACTGCCTACGGGAGAAAACCGTGCGAATTTCGCACTGAAAAACACAGCAAACGCGCTCGATGACGCCACAGCTGCCGTTCTTAACGTTAAAAACGCAAAAACCGGCGAAATATTAGCGTCACGCACTATTAAAGGCTGGCAGTTTGAGGGCAGGACAGAGCGCACCTTCAGGCTTAGCTATCTGCAAAACGAAAATACCGACATAGAATACTCCGCGGACTTAAACGGCGCGGACGTTGTCAGCGCGGACGGCGAGGTTTTAAATCCAACGCTTAACTGGCCGATCGAACAGCAGTTACCAAGCTTTCCCGAACCCGAAAAAACGCTGGATTATATCGATGTGACCCATTGCACGAACGCTGAAAAAACGCTTTTTGTTACGCTCAAAGGGCTTGTAAACAGCAAAAAACCGCGTATCCAATCGTGCGAGGGAAATAAGCACGACGCCGAAGCGTGGCCTGAAGCATTGGGAATCAAGCTTAACAAGGTGGATAATCCGTTTACTCTTATTGAAAAATATAAAGACGAAATTAACGGCATTGTAGTCAGCGACCCAGAACAGCCCGCAACCGTCAATCTTGCAACATCTGTTGCAGGCGAACTGGGCGCTTTGGTCGCCTCACCCGAGCTTGCCCGGATTCTCGAACCGTTCGGTTTCCCCGTTTTAGAGAATTACTGCGGCAGATTCAAGGATATGTTCGAGGTTTATAAATATCTGTATGATCAATGGCTTCCGGGGCTCAGTCACCGCATACTCGTCAGCCTTTCACCCGAAACCGGCGGCTGCCTGCGCGAATACATACCCGTGGCAAAGCTGGGCGTTGTATGGTTTGATCCGCGCACAGGAAATGACGAAAAATATATGCTTGACGATTTCCTCGAAACAGTATCATACGGCGGCTGCTGCATGGGTTGGTGGCCTGATGAGGGTTCGGGTATCGACGCCGCTTCAATCCACGGCATACCCACTATTCCGAGCGACTTTTCGGTCAATTTAACCGTATACGGCGGTACAGACCGTAAAATAAACATCCCTAAAGCGCCTGAAAAGCCCGAACTGAAAAACAAGATTTACGTTTCTCTTATCATGAGCGACGGCGACAATCTGCAATACGTTGAACACCGCTTCAAGGATTTATGGGACACTGAAGCCCGCGGCACATTTCCTTTGGGCTGGACCATCAGCCCCGCCACACTGGACGCGGCTCCCGGTCTTTTAAACTGGATATACTCCACTGCGACCGAAAACGATTGCCTCGTATCCGGGCCGTCGGGAATGGGATATACATACCCCAACCACTGGCGCGATGAACAACCTCTTATCGACTATTTAAAGCGTACCGAAGACTACTGCTCACGGGCCGGACTGCGCGTTGTAACGATTTGGGGCCACAGCGTCGGCAGTGCGACTGTTGAACATGTTGGAAACCTATACGCAAAATATGCTCCGTCACTGCTCGGAATCACAGGACAGCGCACACACGGCGGCTGGAGAATATACGATAACACCCTCCCCAACCTTGAACTGACCGGGAGCTATTGCTCCGAACTCTATCAGGTTAAAGAGGTTATTGAAGAGGACGCCAAGGAGTTCGACGGCACCAAGCCAATGTTTCTCGCTGTTCAGCCTGTTCCGTGGAGCATAACAGTCGAGGATCTGAAGGGCTTTGCCGAATCGCTCGGCGAAGAATACGAGCTTGTTCGTCCCGACATCTTCTTTAAGCTCTACCGCGAAGCCAACGGTCTTGCAATCGATCCGCTTGACAACTAAATTGCCGTTGATAAATTAAAGTAACCTTATAATAAAACATCCTGACAACGTAAAACCCTGTCAGGATGTTTTTTGTATAGTAAAAATAAGGCTGATGATAAAAGCATGGTTTGCTTTTATCATCAGCCGTTTTAATTTAACGCCGCAAAAGCATTATTTTGCCTTTACTTTTTTAGACTTGGTAACAGCGGACAAATAAGTCTTTTTGCCTACTTTTTTACACGCCCTTACTCTTACGCTGTATTTTTTGCCCTTTGTTACCTTAACTTTATAGGATTTTCCTGTCACCTTAACAGTCTTCCACTTTTTGTTATTTCTGTAAATAACAACTCTGCTGAACGTTGAGCCTTTTCCCTTGGTGAATTTAACTGTCAGCTTTCCGTTTTTAGCGGTTACCTTCAGCTTCTTGACTTTGGCAGGCTTAACGATAACAGTACAGCTTACGGATTTTCCTCCGGCAGTGGCCGTTATTGTGACCTTGCCTCCTGATTTGGCGGTTACCTTTCCGTTTGAATTGACCGACGCGATTTTACTGTTGCTTGATTTCCATGTTACAGTTTTATTGTAAGCGTTTGCCGGAGCCGCAGTAGCTTTAAGCGTAACCGTTTTTCCTGCAACCAAGGTTGCCTTGGACTTATTGATACTAATGCCTGAAACCGACGGCAGTACAGTGACCTTACAGGTGGCATACGCCTGACTGTTATCGACTGAAGCGGCTGTTATAACAGCCGTTCCCGCTTTCAGACCCGTAACCTTTCCGCTAACTACCGACGCAACGCTTGTATCGGATGAAGTCCAGAGAATCTGCTTATTAGACGCAAGAAGCGGCGTGATAACAGCTTCAAGCTGTGTGCTCGAACCAAGGTTTATGTTAACAGACGTTTTGTCCAGCGCAACAGACGTTACGCCAAGCTTTACTGTAACCTGAACCTGTTTGGAAAGACCTCTGTTTGTCGTAACTGTAACAACTGCGTTGCCCGTTTTTTTGCCTGTTAAAACTCCGCCTTCAACCGTGACGACGCTTGCGTCTGACGAACTCCAATCAGTGATATTGTCGGTTGTATCGGAAGGAACAAGAGACGCACTTAAAGAGTATTTCTCGCCGACCTTAAGCGTTACAGAAGATTCAACAGTAATGCCTGTTGCAGGAGTATCGTGCGCTAAAGCCGCATTTGCTGCAAGCAGAGCCGAATACGCCTGCTCAATATCGTCTTCCGTGCTGGCGGAATTACCGAGTACGGCGGCTGTGTTCGCAAGCTCCTTCTGGAACAAATTCCAAACGTAATCCGAATATGAGCCCTGCGTAAGCTCTTTGTAGGAATCATAAAGACTCTGCAATTCATCGGTATCGGCGGTATCGGCCGCAGTACCGTAAATCTCAAGATCCTGGATTCTCGCTACCGTACCTTCAGAATTCTTAATGCGTACTCTGACATATCTTGCATTCTGAGCGCTCATATCTCTGTACACGATTTCATCCGTATTATTTGTAACAGTGTCGCCCGTCGTCCAATCGACGCCGTTTAAGCTGTATTCAACTGTGAAATTCTGAATATTTTCTGAAGCATCGTAATAACCGGTGCTGCCTTTTTTCAAAACATAGCGTTCGATATTTGAACGCTGACCCAAATCGATTTGATACCAATTATCAGAACCATATGATGCCGACCAGCCTGTTGTAAACGAGCCGTCGTTTCCGTTTGAAGCGCTGGAATCAGAATCCGTATAGGAAGCAGTCGCCGTTTTTTGAAGCGCCAGGTTATACGCAACTCCGTTGTATTCATTCATCAGCATAAACATATGATCGGCGCGCACAAATTCAAACTTTCCGGGATATTCCTTTTCAAGTCGAGCCGCCATGGAGGACAGCTCGGTAGTCTGAATACCCCACGGAACAAACTGTGCAAGGCGGAATACAGGTGAATTGCCATCGAAATTATCGGCAAGAGATTGCAGAGCTTCTTCCATATAGCTGACGCTTTCACAATAACCAAAAGGCCATCCGAGTCCGAGCAGAGGAGTGTTGTTTTTATACGCTACCTCACCATTGTTCGGGTATGTAAGATAATTCGAAGCTTTGCTTGCATTGTTTCCCTTAGTCATAGAGTCTGCCCAGTTGGTATCATAGTCATTAAATGTATTGTTATTGATGGTTGCTCCCAAAAGCGCTGTCATACCTGATGCAAATTCGGAATAAGTTCCTTCGGAAATTCTGTCCCACATAGTGATAATATTTATGCCCGTTAATTCAAGTACTTTATTTGTGACGGCAGTATACTTGCTTAAAAAGCCTTCTTTATATCTCCATCTGGTGGTTTTTGTATAACCCATTCCCGACGGACCGGATATCAGCGAGCTGTTACCGGCGGTTTTGTAATAATAATTAAGCATCTGCGGAGCACAGTAATAAAGCGCGGGGCTGATTGTCCAAGAAATCGGATATTTCTGCCTGGTTGAGCTTGACCAGCGGATTTTCATCGTATGCTGGTTATACTGGGTGTTGTCGCCATCGGAAAATGCGAGCGCAACATATATTTTATTTTCAAGCTCAGGCTTTGCGGGAACTTCGGGAATATCAAGCTCCTTTGAACCTGCCATATATACTGTCATATTTTCAAAGTAGTCGGACGGAATAGTCGCAACTCCGTTTTTGGTTGCATAGCAAACTCCCGTATCCTCCTGCGGCCACCAGCCCATGTTATATGTGACTCCGGTCATTGCCTCAGAATAAAATTTATCCAGAACCGCCGCTTCATTGCTGTTATTGGGCTCCAGCCATAAAACCGCGGACTTAGTCGCAACAGCTAGATCTCTGTTGTATGTAACATTAGACGTAGGGTTAAGACCGATTATAAGCCTTTTATTCAAAAGACCCGTTTTATAATAGTAGGTGTAAAGATAATTATATGCGGAGATATTATCAGTAACGCTTGAAACATTGTTGAAATCCAGCTTAACCGATAAACCGCATTTTGACTTCAGTTCAGCCGCCAACGATGAATTTACAACAATACAATCGGTAGCGCCCGCAATCGACGTCGCTATATTCATAGTGTCCGTAACATTTTCATTATACACAATCATACCTTTGATGTACGATTTGTATTTGTTTACCATATAAATATAGTCGGTTGTTTTGGTGTATAAGCCCTCGCCCACAAGCTCTTTCGCCCATGTTTCAAGCCCCTCCTGAGCGTCGCTCATCATGATAATCTGCGGACGCGTTCTGTTTACAAGTCCCTGCAGAGTCACCATGGCGTATTTGACCTCGTTGCTTGTATTGGAATACAGCGTATTTGACGACTTTGCCATATACGAGTTGGCAACAAAAGCATCCATCGGGTCGTCTTTTGTAGCGGTTATCGGAGCAAATGTAGGAAGCTCGTCGTCCTTCCCCCAGGTTATACCCGGTCCATAGTCAAAAAGATATACGTTCGTTGCAGCCGAAGATTGTATAGGGTCGATAACCTGAGGAATCAGCATACCGCAGGATATCCCTATTATCAGGGCTACAGAAGCCGCCGCATAAAGCACTTTTTTTAACATTTTTACGACCATTCCTTTCCATAAAGCAAAATAAAAGTAATGCATAACAAGCAGTCGATTGGAATTCTTTATGCACACCTTCAAGATACATATTAATAATAGCATATTTTATAAATTATGTATATATAATTATTTCTTCCAATATCAGATTTGTTAAACAACAACAAAATACCACAATATGATTTGGCAATTGATACAATATAAATCCGGCAAAAATATGACAAAAATTATATACAGCGAAACCGGCAGCTTAAAGTCGGTTGTTTGATGCTTTTGTGACGTTCTCTTTCCTAACCACGGTCAAAATAAACTCCGATTTGCATTATTGATCCAATCCGTATGCTAAACAAAGAAGCATAACCCAAGCCGATAAAATCGATTAAGGTCATGCCTCTTATTTTACACATTCTGCTGTTATGTGTTTAAAGCCGAATCCCGCATGTATATTTTGACGAATTTAATAGTTATTGTATCCCATTTTTCGCATCAAAGAAGGATAATCAATAAATGAATAATCCAAATCTACATTTCCGGAAATACCGCTTACTGAACCTTTGCTTGAATACTGCCACATGCCGTAATCGTATTTATATGTGCAGTTGCTCTTGTCAACATTTGTGCCGAAAGCCAACGATTTAGTATACGGCCACTGAGCCACCCACTTGTCATATCCGCTTATTTTGCTTTGAGTGAAATTGTTCTCAAGCCAGCTTTTGCTGGAATAAACGGTTGTATAATATCCCGCATCCTGCAATGCGTCGCAAAACGTCGTGACGATATTGGAACGCCGGGTATCGGTAAGACATTTTTGCACATCATCTTCAATATCAAAAGCAACCGGATATTCAAGCTTATAGCCCTTGAGATTTTCAATAACAAAATTTGCTTCTTTTTTTGCCTCCGCAACTGTTTCGGCATAAGAATAAATGTATACTCCAACACTGATTCCCGCGGCTTTAGCTCCCTCGATGTTCGTTTTAAAATACGGATCCAGCGTGTATTCATATCCGATCCTTATCATTGCGAACTCAACGCCTGCGGCTTTGACCTTTGACCAATTTATATTTCCGTTCCATTTCGAAACGTCTATTCCCTTGCGGGTAACGCTTTTAACAAGCAGCGTACCGTCAGAATTAAAGAAATATTTTATTCCGTCAATCGTCGTTGTCTTTTTGACCATCGCACCGTTTGCATCGAAATAATATGTATTACTGCCCTGCGTAAACCAAATCTTGGTTATAGATCCGTCGGAAAGCTGAGTGTAAGTCTCACCGTCGTATTCTATCGTACCGTTATTATTCAAAACGCCCAGGCCGGTAAACGAATACAAATGGTCGTTTATAATGCTCATTCCGTACGCCATATAACCCAACGAACTGAAATAGTATTTTTCGCCGTCAATAGTGGTCCAGCCGGTTGCCGCGGCTCCTGTAGACGGATCAAAATAATATGTATTTGCGCCTATTTTTGTGAAGCCGGCATATATAGTGCCATTTGCGTCAAATCCATAATATTTGCCTGAGATCAGCATAACTATATTTTTAAGCTGAACGCCGTTTTCCGTGTAATAGGTTTTGGTTCCTCCCACGGTCACCCAGCCTTTGTTGCTTGTAGGATAATATATCATTCCGCCGGATTCGATATAGTAAAGCTTATCGCCTACCCATGTATATCCGGTCTGCATTACTCCTTTTGAATTAAAATAATATTGAACTCCGCCAATTGTTTGAAATCCGGTTTTCATAACGCCGTTTGTTCCGAAATAGTAGGTTTTTCCGCTTATCACCTGAAAACCTTTTTTCATAACGCCGTTTGTTCCGAAATAATATCTTTTGCCGTTAATTGTTCTAAAGCCCGTTTGCAGAACTCCGGTTTTTCTTATGTAATACCTTTTTCCGTTGATTGTCTTAAATCCGGTGACTTTTTTGCCGCTGGGAGCAAAATAATATTTTTTGCCGTTGTAGGTTCTTATACCAGTTTTTCTTACTCCGTTTTTGTTGAAGTAGTAACGTTTGCCGGACTTATTAAGGATACCGACTTTAGCGTAAGACGCCGCGGTAAAATAATACTTTTTGCCTTTGATAGTCTTAAACTGCTTTTTCAGCGCCTTGCCCGACGACGTGAAATAATATTTTTTCTTTTTGACCGTTTTAAATCCAGTCTGCATTTTTCCTTTTACAAAATAGTATTTATATCCGCCGATTTTTTTAATACCGGTGAATTTTGAAGATATTGATTTTACTGCACTGCTGAGCGACGCGGCGGTAACATTAACATCCCCGCTCGCCGCTAAAACCGAAAACACCATAATGAACGCCAAACAAAAGGCTGCCGTCCGTTTTAAAAACCTTTTCATGCTATAATCACTTTCCTTAAAAAGCCCGGCCCAAAATAACTATCGACAAAATTGTAACACATTTGTAACTTTTTGTAAAGCAAATGCCGACGGAAAATTTTTCCGGCGGCATTGAACGAATTATTTCTATTGTTTCGGCATAAGCATTAATCAATAATTTTTCTTTTTGAATATCACCATAAGCGGTTTCGCAACAACCGCGGCGATAACCGCGGCTACTATCGCCTCAACTACTCCATTAAAGGTTATCACCCCGATGATAAGCTTTAAAAGCCCCTCTATTGAGGTTTGCTTGACAGCGGCGTACTCCGACGCAAAAAACAGATACGACCCTCCCATGACAAGAATCGTATTTGTCATTGAGCCTGCAAGCCCCGCCGCTATACAGGCAAATACGCTTGTTTTATCAATTTTCTTCACCAGAATATAAGCATATCCTGCAACAATACCGATAAGTATGCGCGGGACAAAACAGATAATAAGACTGAAAAAATTACCGTGGACGTCACCCAAGCTGTACAGCGGAGTGAACAAAAACGAAGTCGCCGTGGGAGAAATAAAAGAATTTGTCATAAAGCTTGTAAGCCCGAAAAACGCACCCAAAAGTCCGCCGGTCTTCGGACCCATAAGTACGGCTCCGATTATGACCGGGATATGCATAGTAGTCGCTTTCACGGTCGTAAACGGAATCTGTATATACCCCAAAGACGGAACCAGCGCCATAACCAGCATTATCGCCATTAAAAGCGCTGTCTGCGTAAATCGTAATGTTTTATTATACGCGCTCATATTTCCTCCTCTGACATAAACATAAATTTAAAAGCAGAAAAAACAACGCAGGAAACGTTTTGGATAAAAAATTTCCTAAGCCTTAAAATACTCTTGCTCCTATTTAGATATTATACCAAAAATTTGCAGTATTTACAATAACTCAACCCGCATGAGGTGCCGATATATATGAAAGAATTAATCTGCAAAACGAACGATTTTATTTCGGGCGTCGTGTGGGGTCCGCCCATGATAGTGCTGATACTTGCGGCAGGAATTTATCTTTCCGTAAAGACCAAATTCTTTCAGCTCAATCTGAAGCGCGCCTTTAAAGGCGCTGTGAGCAGCATAAAAAGCAATAAAAAAGGCGGCAAAAATAGCATATCCCCGTTTGCCTCAATGTCTGCGGCGCTCGGAGGAACCCTGGGCACCGGAAACATCGCAGGAGTAGCCACAGCGCTTACGGCAGGCGGAGCGGGAGCAATCTTTTGGATGTGGATCTCCGCCGTATTCGGAATGATAACCAAATACTCAGAGGTGCTCTTGGCGTGCGTGTTCCGGCAAAAGGATAAAAACGGTGCATACTACGGCGGTCCTATGTATTACATGAAATACGGACTG
Organism: uncultured Oscillospiraceae bacterium; assembly: GCA_964536085.1. Lineage (GTDB taxonomy): Bacteria > Bacillota > Clostridia > Oscillospirales > Ruminococcaceae > CAZHWR01. The sequence goes on along the minus strand of CAZHWR010000017.1, from coordinate 19,362 downwards.
GGAGCAGGCAAGCTGGCGGTAATATTTTCCGTCATATGCGTTTTCGCCTCGTTCGGAATGGGAAATATGGTGCAAACCAACGCAGTCGCGGCCTCTCTCTGCGATTCCTTTAGAATCCCAGCGGCGGTTTCAGGCGCGGGAATAGCGGTCATGACAGCGGTAATAATATCCGGCGGCATGAAGCGTATCACAGGATTCACTTCCAAGCTCGTTCCTGTTATGGGAATCGCCTACACTGTCGGAGCGCTGATAATAATTGCCGTCAACATCACTTCGCTCCCCGTAGTTTTACATACGATTTTTTCACAGGCGTTCAGATTATCCTCTGTAACCGGAGGAACCGCGGGCTACGTTATGTCAAACGCGGTGCGGTACGGCGTTGCGCGCGGCATATTTTCCAACGAGGCAGGGCTCGGCTCCGCGCCTATGGCGCACGCCGCGGCGGATTTTGATTCGCCTGTCAAGCAAGCGATGTGGGGAATATTCGAGGTGTTTTTTGACACCGTTTGCATGTGTACCCTGACCGCGTTCGCCATTTTATGCTCGGGAGCGCAAAACAGCGGAGCGGACGGCGCCGCTTTGACAAACGAAGCGTTTTCCTCGGTTTTCGGAGACGCCGCAAAATACATACTGTCGGTTTTTATGGCATTTTTTGCGCTGTCCTCCGTCATATGCTGGGCGTATTACGGCGAAACCGCATTGAAATTTCTGTTCAAAAAGCCGAAGCGGATAATCTCGGTCTACCGCGTCGCGTTCGTATTACTCGCATTTTTCGGCTGTACGTTCTCGGTAAAATTCGTATTTGATATATCCGACACTTTAAACGGACTGATGGCGATACCTAATATAGCGGCAGTTTTACTTTTAAGCCCCGTTGTTGTTAAATATACAAAAGACTACGTTAAACGCGGGGAACACCGCGCGGACAAATGAGATTTTTTTCATAAACCCTCCGATATCATCACACCGATTACCCCCGAAGGATAATCAAACGCGGTATTCAGCGTTCAAAAGACGTGGATCCGTTCAAGGACGGATCCACGTCTTTTTCATTCTAACTATCAAAACCTTTTTGCATGAGCAGCGCCGCAGAGCCAATGTCGACAAGGAACTCGTTATCGCATTCGACAGCCGATATCCCCTTTTTATTTAAATAGCTTTTTATTTCATTCGAACTCGGATGACTTGACAGACCTCCCGTAAACAGCATTTCGGATTCGGATATTTTAAACGAGCAGCCGCCAATAAATCCCGTATCATATCCTTTAAGCTCGATATGCCCCGGTTTTATCAGCAAAACATCGACGCCGTTTTGGGCAAATATCCCGGCAAGTCCCTTGTCGGCAGTTATAACGCTGTTTTCATCGACAACGCAGCAGCTGCACCTGACGTATCCCTGATTAACATGGCAAATATCAATCCCGTGACTGATTGCATACTCTGTTACCGCGCCGTCCGCGTTTTTTGAGCAGTACAGCGTATTTCCCAAAAGCAGACAATTTAAAATAACGTCGCCGGGATAAATATCTGTCGGCTCGTTTTGAGTGTACAGCGCATTAAATCCGCGCCCGCACAAAGCATCGTGCAATTTCCTATTTCCCCGAAGCACAAATATGTCGTTACCGCGCATCGGGCACACGGTCATATCAGCATGCCTGTTAACGGGCTTAGGCAGACGCAGATCAGGCTTTATTTCAATTGTTTCAACGCCGATAGCCCCCAGTGCTTTCCGAACGCCAAAGCTCTGATATGAAACCGCGGCAAGCGTTATTCTGTTTTTCGGCAGTCCCTGACTGCGTACAAATGCTGTCACAAAAAACCACTGTCCTTATTCTGTTCTGATTGCGTGAGCGGGCTTCATGTTAGCCGCCTTAACCGCAGGATAAACCCCGAACAGCACCCCGACTCCCATTGCGAATAACAGGCAGATAAATACTGTTTCGATATTTATTATAGCTGAAACGCCCATAAAAGCGCAACCCGCCAAAACAACGGCGACCCCTGCCGCCGCTCCGATAACGCCTCCGGCAAACGAAATCAAAAACGACTCCGATAAAAACTCAAACAGTATCGCAGGCTTTGACGCGCCTATCGCTTTTTTTATTCCTATTTCCCGCGTTCTTTCATTTACGGATACAAGCATTACCGTCATAATGGAAAGTCCCGACACTATAAGCGATATCCCCGCTATCACCGCAAGCACCACCGACACTATATTCATTATACCGTTCAGCTTATCCTTCTGCGCGGTCATGTCCTCAACCTTAATGTCGGTGCCCGCAGCCTTATCGGTTTGAACGGCGGTCTGTATATCCTGCGACGCTTTTTCGGAATCGGCGTTTTCACTGAGCTTAACGGCTATTCTTGTAAATCCCTTTACCCCAAGAGAATTTTCCATGGTAGTGTAAGGCAGATAGACAAACGAGGATATCAAATCGCTTATAAAGTTTTTAAGTATGCTACCGCCCGTCGATACCACTCCGACTACTTTGTATTTTTCATAACTGCCGTTTAGCATAATATTCACTGTTTTTCCGACTATATTTGTACGCATGTAGTTTGCCTTTGCAAACTCCTCGTCAACCAGGCACACCTTGTCCCCCGATGCTACGTCTCCCGCGTCGATCATTCTGCCGTGCAGAAGCTTCAGCTTGACAATGCTCTGAACGTCGTCGGAAATGCCCCATGCCATGCAGTCGCTTTCAACCCCGCAAAATTTAGTGCGCGCAGTGTAAACCGTGAGCGGCGTCGCACTGCTTACATATTCGCTGCCTTTTATCTTTTCAAGATCCTCCTGCTTTAAATTGCAGCTTATATTTCCGACCTGCGTGCTCACGCTAAGCCCGTCCACGCCTATACTTTCAAGCTCGTCGTTTATCATAAACTTGCCTGTGTTCGATATACCGAAAATTATGATGACCGACATAACGCCTATTGTTATTCCTGTCATTGTAAGCAGTGACCGCGCTTTCTTACGCATCATGCTTTTAAGCGAATATTTTATAGTACTGAACAAACCTAGTCACTCCTCACCGAATCGACCGTAACATTGACATGCTCTACGTCTTTGTCAAGCCCTTCGGCCTTGTAAATTATGAAATCCGAGCCTGTTACCCCGCCCGTTATCACCACGCCGCCTTTTAATTCCTCGGCGGTCGAAACCGTTTGCTTATATGCTCTTCCGTTTTTATAAACATACACGAACTCGTTGCCGTCATCGTCCTGAAGCACCGCTTCATACGGTAATACGCCGACGCTTTTTTCCTCTGAAACCGCAATGCTTCCCGTCACTGTAAAACCGACCTTTAAGCTTTTATCCGCGTTGTCAATCGACGCCGCAACGTCAACTACCGTCTCCTGCGACGTACTGCTCAACTGCTTTTTTGCCGCCGAAGCAATCTTTGTGACTGTTCCTTTATAGGACTTACCGGAAAAACCCGCCCCGGTGATCGTAACCGACTGACCCTTGCTCACGTTGGAAATGTCCGACTCGTTTATCTGAAGACTTACGCAAAGATTATTTTCATCCGAAACCGACGCAACTGTCCCCGCAGCACACAAATCGCCCTCTGAAATTTCCAAAGAGTTTATTTTACCTGAAGCGGTGCTTATGATATTTTGGGGTATCAAAGCTTCCGCCTCGCTTAAGTCTTCCGAATCATCCGCGTTCGCCAGCGCGGATGCGAGTTTTTTTGGAACCGAATCGGAATCCGTTTTATATGCCGCGGCGATGAGCTGAATGGTCTGCTCTACGTCGATGTCGGCTAAAACATCACCCTTTTTAATGCTGTCGCCCTCGGAGTAATAAACGGTTTTCGGAACGACGGGATAATCGACCGATATGTTTTTGGCGGATTTTTCCTCTACAGTTCCGTTTGCAGTTACATACTCCACATAGCTTTGCTGTGAAAGCATAACCAGCTTCGCATTTGGTATCAGCATAGCGGCAACCGCCGGAGTAAAGAAAGTCCCTGTAATAATAAGTATTGTCGCCGAAAATAAAATCACATATTTTTTCAAGCCAAAGCCATCCTTTCGCTTTTTAATTCTTATTTTAGTTTATCTGCAAACGCACGATTTATTATGCTTTTTATCACGAATAATTTTATTAAAAAGCAGAAAAATGTTTTATAGCGAAGCGTAAATCCAAACAGAAGCACAATATATCCGTTAGCTAACCGCCGAAAGGAAAATCAAGATGAATTTGATAAGCTGTTTAAAAGACTGTAAATATCAAAAAGACGGCTATTGCGATCTTCATAGCATGCAAATCACATCGTACAACAGCAAAAGCGGGTGCTGTTACTATACAAAAAAGATCGGGGAAAATCTAAAAAAACAACAACAAAGCAAAAAATAACAGAATTGTTTTAGGCAATCTGCCAAACGAAAAAATCCCAACTTACGAACTGCAAAAAAGTATTGGAATATTTTCACATATTTGTTCTGTTTTGCGGCGGCCGTTTTCAAAAATTTCACAAAGCAAATCAGTCGGAGGGAAAATTTGTCCGACTTTATTTTATTTTGCCGCTGGGGTATAATTTAAACCGTAATGAGGTGACCTTAATGCATATTAAAAAAGTTGCGGCGATAAACGATCTTTCGGGAATCGGGAAATGTTCGCTCACCGCGGCTATCCCTGTTATCTCGGCTATGTCCGTTCAGGCGTGCCCCGTGCCGACCGCGGTGCTGACAAATCAGACCGGCTTTGACAGCTTTTATATGGACGACTGCACCGACAAAATCGACAAGTACATAACAGAGTGGAAAAAATTGGGCTGTTCGTTCGACTGTATATACACGGGCTTTTTATCAAGCGCCGAACAGATATCCGCGATACGGCGGTTCACGAAAGAGTTCAAGCAAGAAAACACCATACTGCTTGTCGATCCCGTAATGGCTGACAACGGCAAAATCTACGGCACATACACAAGCGAGCTATGCAAAGAGCTTTCTGATTTCGCGCTCACCGCCGACATTATAACCCCGAACTTGACAGAAGCATGTCTTATCGCGGGCGAAAGCTATGACAAATACTCAGAGCTTGCAGGTCGGATGGATTTTAAATCGTTTGAACAAACCATGTTCGCACTTGCCCGGAAGCTCTCGGAAAAAGGACCGAAAACAGTTGTAATAACAGGAGTTAGGATAGATATAAACAACGAAAGCAGAATCTGCAACTTCGCCGTTGACCAATCGGGCTGCTGTTCGGTTTCAAACAAGGCGTTCGGCGACGGATACTCCGGCACCGGGGACATTATGGCTTCGGTCATATGCGCAAGCCTTGTCAATGGTGTTTCTGTCAAACAGGCGCTTGAAACCGCGTGCAGATTTTTGGAGCGCGCCGTCGAATTTACGTTCAAAAACGGCGGCGACCGCAACGAAGGTATTCAGTTTGAGCCGTTTTTGCAGCTTTTGTGCTGCAAAAACCAGGATAATCTCAAGCAAGACAAATAATAATTTACAAAGGGTGGTACTGTTACTATGGAAAAGACCAACATAAAAATCAGACGGCTGGTATTCGCGGCTATGTTCGCGGCAATAACCTGCCTTTTCACGGCATACATAAAGGTTCCCACGGGGATCAATCAGGGATACGTTCATTTCGGAGATTCCGTCATATACCTCGCGGCGTCAATCCTGCCTTTCCCATACGCGATGTGCTCCGCCGCTGTCGGAGGCGCGCTCGCCGACGTGCTTGCGGGCGTTCCGGTATGGTCGCTGCCAACAGCTATAATAAAAGCGTGCAATGTTATACCGTTTGCGATTTATTTTTCTCTTAAGCATGCAAAGCGCAAGGAGTTGATTTTCAGCGCTCCGACCTTTATCGCGTCCATTATCTCGGGATTCATCACCTTCGGTGGTTATTTCCTTGCCAACACTCTTATGTTCGGCTTCCCTGCCGCCTGCCTGGAACTGCCTTTTTCATTTGTTCAGCCGCTGGGCAGTATGATAATCTTCTGCATTGCAGGATTTGCGCTTGACAAAGCGTCTTTTAAGAGTAAACTTAAAATATAACTACTGCCGAAAGGAACGTTGTCCATATGTCAAATATGACCGATATAGTATACAGCTTTGAAGGAAAAATCTACCTTAATATAACCAACAAATGTCCCTGCCGATGCGCCTTTTGTATAAGAGGAAACAAAGACGCTCTCGGCTCCGCCAAAAATCTTTGGTTCGACTTCGACCCGTCATTTGAGCAAATCAAAGCTGCCATTGACGATTTTGAGGGCTTTAAAGACTACGACAAAGAGGTGGTGTTCTGCGGATACGGCGAACCCCTTTTTGCGCTTGACAATCTTATTGAAACCGCAAAATACATCAAATCAAAATTCGGGCTAAAGATTCGCGTGAACACAAACGGGCTCGGTGATTTAATCAACAAAAAGCCGACCGCACCGCTTTTAAAAGGGCTGGTGGACAGCGTGTCGATAAGCCTTAACGCGCCTGACAGCGAAAGCTATCAAAAGCTAGTAAATCCGTCGTTCGGCGAAAAATCATTTGACGCTATGCTTAAGTTTGCCGAAAGCTGCAAAGGGAACATTCCCGCGATACAGTTTTCTGTTGTCGATGTTATACCGCAAGAGCAAATCGAGCAGTGCAAACAGCTTGCGAAGAGCTGCGAAATACCTTTAAGAGTACGGGTATACAACGAATAAACTGTCAAAATCAAATAAGCTGTTAAATTACCGTTGCAAATGCATCGGTGATTTAACAGCTTATTTTTTTGCTTTGTAATATATGGGACAGCTTTAGAATATAGATTATTTAGAAAATAACAAAGGAGCGCAGCAAAGCTTAACACCCGCGTTTGTAAGCTTTCCGCTTAATCAATGAAAGGAATGGGTATATCATATGGAGCTACAGATAAATCGCGACAGCGTCTGCATAAACGAAACCGTTTTCAGCGGAAGCGTCGAACAGGGAATCGAAATCGACTATATGCTTCCCGACTACTGCAAAAGTATTTTTAAGGTTTTAAAAGCTTCGATAGAGCCGAAAATAACCTCGATGAGAATTTCCGGCGACAAGCTGAATATCGACGCTATGGCGACGGCGCGGATAATTTATGTCAGCGAGGAGGACTCGTCTGTATGCGCCGTAACGCAAAAACAGGCTTTTTCGAAAACCATTGAGTTTGGATGCGAATGTGATTCCCCTGAAATAATAGCGTCGGCCAAAACCGACTATACCAATTGCAGAGTGGTCAACAACAAGCACTTGGATATGCGCGGCGCCGTAACAATAAACGTTGAGATAATAAATCCAAAATGCACCCAGGCCGTCACCGACGCGTCAGGTATGGGTATCCAACTCAAGCGCAACGAAATCACCGTTTCGGACGAAAACAAATTTGCAACAAAGCAATTTTCCGTTATGCAGAGCATGGATATTCCCTACGGTAAGCCGGAGTTTTCAGGAATTATATCCTGTACTTCCTCCAGCGAACCCGGCGAAACCAAAATAATCGCTGGCAAGGTCATAACCAAGGGCGAGGTTTCGCTGCACATACTTTACACTCCGAAATCGGACGACGCTACCCCCGCGCCTGAAACAATGGACGTTATGATTCCGGTAAGCCAGATAGTCGACCTGCCCGGTATCGACGAGGAGTACAGCTGCGTTGTGAGCTTCGACGTATGCTCCGTTGAAATCTCTGAATCGGAGGAACAAAATTCAATCGACGCGGAGCTTGTTCTAAACGTCACCTGCACCGGCTACAAAAACAAACAGATAAACATCGTTACCGACGCTTACTCAACAAAGTTCATGCACACAGCGGACAACAGCAAAATCAGAGCAAATTGTTTTTTGGGACCTGTAGCGGATATGTTCGTTGTTAAAAACAATATCGAAGCCGACCCGCATAATATCAGTCAGATTTTTGACTGCCTTTCGGAGCTCAAAAGCTGCGCCGCCGACTGCAAAGCCGGAAAAATCACCGTCAGCGGGTCAGCGGATATCTGCGTTTTGGCAGTCGGCAGCGACGGCATGCCGACGGTCATCGAAAGAACCGTTCCGTTTGAACAGACTATAAAAGCGCCGCCGTCCGTAGAGACGGCAAAAGCCAAAATCACCCCGCAGATAGCTTCCTGCTCATACAGCATGCAGTCAGATTCGATGGAAATCAGATTTGAAATCAAGCTTTCAGGCTGCCTGATACTGTCAACGGAATACAATCTGCTTTGCGATATAGGGGTTGACGAGGAACGCCCCAAGGAAAACCACTGCCCATCGGCGCTCACGCTTTACTTCGCCGAGGACGGAGAGCAGCTTTGGGATATTGCAAAAAGATACAACACCAACGTTCAGGCCGTAACGGATGAAAACGATTTGGACGGCGGCGTCATCGCCCAAAAAACAATGCTGCTTATTCCGATTACGGAATAAGCTTTAAGGAGGCGTTATAATTGGAAAAAACCAACATTTACGAAGACATAGCGAAACGAACTAACGGAGATATATATGTGGGCGTTGTAGGTCCTGTAAGGACGGGAAAATCCACCTTTATAAAAAAGTTCATGGAGAATATTGTAATTCCGAACATACAAAATGAATCAAGGCGCGAACGCGCCACCGACGAACTTCCGCAGTCCGCCGCCGGCAAAACTATCATGACCACCGAGCCGAAATTCATCCCCGAAGAAGCTGTAAACATAACATTGGGCGACAACGCCAACCTGAATGTGCGCCTTATCGACTGCGTAGGCTACATAGTTCCCAGTTCTTTGGGATATATTGAAAATGAAATGCCCAGAATGGTACTGACTCCATGGTTTGACCAGGAGGTGCCGTTCAACATGGCGGCGGAGGTCGGAACGCAGAAGGTCATAAACGAACATTCTACAATAGGGCTTGTAGTCACCACCGACGGCAGTATCAGCGATATTCCCCGCGCCGAATACGAAGAAGCCGAAGAGCGGGTTATAAGCGAGTTAGCCGCGATTAATAAGCCGTTTGTAATAATATTAAATTGCAGCGACCCGAACAGCGAAGCCTCACGAAGCCTTGCAGAACAGTTGAGCTCAAAATACGGTGTTTCGGTTATCCCCGTGAGCTGCCTCGATTTAAACGAAAGCGATATTCAAAAGATACTATCCACCGTGCTGTTTGAGTTTCCCGTCAAGGAAATCGGAGTAGATATGCCGCGCTGGATAACCTCGCTCAAAAAAGGGCACTGGCTGAAAGCGAAGCTTTTTGATTCAATCAAATCGGCAGCCGAGGGAGTTTGCAAAATCCGCGATGTGGATTCACTTCCTGATAAAATTTTACAATGCGAGCAGGTTACGTCCTGCAATATCAGCAGCATAACGCTCGGCGACGGAAGCGCGAAAATTTCCGTATCCGTATCCCCCGATCTATTCTATAAGATATTGGGCGAATCGACGGGTATTGAAATCACAAGCGAAGCGGACCTTATGCCCTGCATGATAGAGCTTGCAAAAATCAAGCAGGAGTACGATAAATTTAAGGATGCGCTAAACGAAGTAAACGCCACCGGCTACGGTATCGTTATGCCAACCACCGACGAGCTTTCGCTCGAAGAGCCCGAAATAATCAAGCAGGGCAACAAATACGGCGTACGTCTGCGGGCGCAGGCTCCGTCCATTCACATGATGAAAGCGAATATAAATACCGAGGTCAACCCTCTTGTAGGAAGCGAAAAGCAGTCGGAGGATTTGGTCATGTATCTGCTTCAGGAATTTGAGGAAAATCCGAAAAAGATATGGGAATCAAATATATTCGGAAAATCACTGCATGAGCTTGTGAACGAAGGGCTCCATAACAAGCTTTATCATATGCCCAGCGACGCACGCTCGAAGCTCACGGAGACCATAGAAAGGATAATCAACGATGGCTGCAACGGCCTTATCTGTATAATACTTTGATAAAACACAGTCTTTATCATACCTCCTTAATCATTGCATAAAAAAAACAAAACTGATTTCGCTAAAACGAAATCAGTTTTGTTTTTTACTAGCTATAAAATACCGTCACAACAGCCGCTATCTTTCTTCCCTGAAATAGTTCAGTCCCAAGGAAGCCGGCTGGGTGTTCTTGGATTTTTTATTTATGGACGCTACAGCCAAGACAACTGCCGTTATCAAAAACGGAAGAAGCTGATAAAATTCGTTCGGTATGCTGTTGAGCCAGCCCAAAACATGCGGAAAAGCGTGACTCAAATTTCCTTTCCACGCCATTAAAACATTGAACATGCCGAAGAAGAACGCTCCGAATATTGCGCGCATCGGGCTCCAGTTTGCAAATATAACCAGCGCCACGGATATCCATCCCATACCGTTGACCCATTGCTCGTTCCAAGCGCCGCCGTTTGTTACCACGGCAAGATAGAGACCTCCGAGCCCGGTTATTCCGCCGCCTAAAACAATATTGAAATACTTAGCCGCGTTCACGTTCACTCCGCATGCGTCCGCCGCCGCAGGACTTTCACCCGTTGCAGCCATTTTAAGCCCGGGCTTTGTTTTTACAGCGTATATCCAGCAAATAACAGCGATGATCACCGCTATATAAACAAATATATTGTACGAAAACAGAAGCTTTCCGATATACGGTATATCGCGCAAAAGCGGTATGCCTGAGTCTGACACCATTGACGACAGGTGCGCTTTATCTCCAAGCAATGGAAAAGCCCCGCTTTTTGTGAGCGAACGTCCCACAAGCAGATAAACGCCGTTGCCGAAAATTGTAAGCGCCAGTCCTGTTACGTTTTGGTTTGCCTGAAGCGTAACAGTCAAAAATGCATATATCAACGCGCCGAGAGCCGCAGAGACAAAAGCGCCGAGCAAGCCTATAATAAGGCTGTTTGACGCACATGCGGCGCAGTATCCCCCTATAGCGCCCATTGCCATCATGCCCTCAACTCCGAGATTGAGGCTGCCGGATTTCTCGGTTATTACCTCGCCAGTTGTTCCGAAAAGAAGCGGCGTTCCCATTCTTATAGAGTAAAACAGAAAGTTTATTATCGTTTCCATACTAACGCGCCTCCTTTTGAGAATTTTTCTTACCTATAACAAGCTTATACCGAATGAAGAAGTCAGCTGCGAGTATAGTAAAGAGTATTACTCCCTCCAGTATGTCCGAAGTTGCCGAGGATATATTAAAAGAGCTTTCGGCGACTGCCGTACCTTTTTGCAAAATCGCCATAAGCACAGTGCCGACAAGTATTCCTATGGGGTTCAGCTTTGCAAGCCATGCGACGATGATGCCGGTCCAGCCCACATCGCTTGTTATCCCCTCGCTGAGCATATGCCCTGTGGCGGAGCCTGAAACGTGAAGCATTCCGGCGGCGCCAACGAGCGCCGATGAAATAAACATCGTCTTCATAACGACTTTTTTTACATTCATTCCCGCATATCTCGCAGTATTCTGGCTGTCGCCCACAACGCTGATTTCATATCCGCCCTTGGTGCGTTTAAAATAAACCGCCGTACATACAACTAAAATAAGCGCAATAATGAGCGAAATGTCTATCTGAGCTCCGAATAAATTAAAGCTGTACATCCAGCCGTTTTCCGGAAGCACCTTAAAATCGGGGCGCAGCACTTCTCCCGTCGCACTGAGCTTTCTGAAAAACATCGTGTTTTTAAGATAACTCAAAACGTAAAACGCTATGTAGTTCATCATAAGCGTTAAAAGGGTTTCGTTCGTTCCGAATTTTACCTTTAACGCCGCAGGAATAAGCCCGAACAATCCCGCAGCAACCGACCCCGCGGCAAACATCAGCAAAAGCGTTAACCACTGAGGAAGCAAATTGTCCAAAGCGAGCGATACCGTCGCCGCGAATATTGCTCCGACAATAAACTGCCCGTTTGCGCCTATATTCCAAAACTTCATTTTAAACGCAAACGCAATTCCTAGCGAGGTTATCAAAAGCGGAGTCGCAATGCTTATAAACCCGCGAAAATAAATCGAGTTATTAAAACAGCCCACAAATACCGTTTTATAATAGCTAAAGGGATTTGCGCCCATCGCCGCTACAAGTATACCTCCCGCGACTATTGCCGCAGCTACGGCTGCAACATAATACAGCAGACTTTTAGCCGCGGACAGATCGGCCCGCTTTGCAATTCGGAAAAAAGGCTCTTTCTTTTTTCTGAACTGCTTTGCATTTTCTTTTCTTTCAAATTTTGCGCTGATTCCGGCGGGACCCTGCTCTTCTACAGGCTCGTCCGCCTCTTTTGACTGTGGATCCGACAAGGCGTCGGTCATCAGCAGACCTAGCTGTTCTTTATTTGTCTGCTTTGCGTCGACGATCCCCGTGACCGCGCCGTGACACAAAACGACTATCCTGTCGCACAGTTCGAGCATAACATCCAGATCTTCACCGACAAACAGGATTCCCACACCGCGTTTTTTCTGCTCATTGAGCGTGTTATAAACCGTGTATGACGAATTGATATCCAATCCTCTGACGGGATACGCCGTTACGATAACATTCGGCTGAGCGTCTATCTCGCGCCCGAGAAGCACTTTCTGGACATTTCCGCCCGAAAGCCTGCGAACAGGCGTTTCAGTACCCGGAGTAACTACCTGAAAATCCTCAATGACCTTTTGCGCCGTACTTCTCGCCTTTTTCTTATCTACAAACGGTCCGCGGGATTCACCGTAGCTTTTAAGCATCATATTATCGGTTATGCTCAGTGACGCTGCAAGCCCCATGCCGAGCCTGTCCTCCGGGATAAAGCTCATGCTTATACCGCGCTTTATTATCTCGGCGGGAGTTTTGTCGCCTATGCTTTCGTCCTTGTAAAATATGCTGCCGCTTTCTATTTTCTGAAGACCCGCAATCGCCTCGCAAAGCTCCTTTTGACCGCAGCCTGATACCCCTGCGACGCCCACAATCTCTCCTGCGCGTATGTCAAACGAAACGCCGTTGAGCGCCAAAGCGCCCTCTTCATTTTTAACGGTAAGCTCCTTTACGCTAAGCAGTGTTTCACCGGCGGCGCATTCGGGACGCTCAATGGAAAGCTCGACTGATCGTCCTACCATCATATTTGTAAGACTTTGAGCGTCGGTTTCGGAGGTTTTAACGGTCCCGATGCTTTTCCCCTTTCTTAAAACGGTGACCCTGTCGCTTATTTCCATAACCTCGTTGAGCTTATGAGTTATTATTATGATGGAACATCCCGCGCTGCTCATTTTGCGGAGAATGTTAAAAAGCTTTCTCGTTTCCTGCACGGTCAAAACCGCAGTGGGCTCGTCCAAAATCAAAATATCCGCGCCGTAATACAGCACCTTGATTATCTCGATTGTCTGCTTTTGGGAAACCGACATGTCGGAAACCTTTTTGCGAACGTCGATGTCAAAGCCGAAATCCGCGCAAATCTTTTTGATTTTTTCATATCTGCTTTCTTTTAAAAACAGTTCTCCCGATGAATTATCGCCGAGCCAGATATTATCCGCCGCGGAAAAGCTTTCAACCAATTTGAAATGCTGGTGCACCATTCCTATGCCCAGCTTTTTTGAATCCTCGGGGGTATTTATCGTTACTTCTTCCCCGTTCACACGAATTTTGCCGGAATCCGGCTTATAAATTCCGGATATCATGTTCATAAGCGTGGTTTTACCGCTTCCGTTTTCGCCCAAAAGCGCCAAAATTTCACCTCGGTTAAGCGATAAATCAATCTTGTCGTTCGCTGTGACCAAGCCGAAAGTTTTTGTTATACCCGAAAGCTCTATTGCCGCCGCTTTTGTTGCCATAAACATCACCGTTACCTTAACAAAAATCCTAAATAACACAAAGGAGTGTTAATAAATCAACACTCCTTGCGTTTATCATTGAGTATATGTTATTTTTCCTCAACGTTTTCAACATAGTAGTTCATCGAGCCCTGAATAACGCTGTCTTCAACGGAGGCTCCTCCCGCTTTAACAATAACCTTGCCTTCGTTGCTTACTAAATCAGCGTCGGTCTTGACAATCGTATTGTCGTCGTTAAACGAAAGCTTAACGCCGCTGAATACGTCCCAAGTTCCTTCGTTGAACAGTTCTTTGACCGCATCGATCTTTTCCTGCGTCCCCTCTGCGCAGTTTGCAGAAAGCTCGGAAACATCGACAAGACCTTCCTTAACGCCCGCATAATAGTTGCCGAGCTCGGACCATGTGCCTTCGGCTACCGCTTTTGCAGCGGCGGTGTAATAAACGCCCCAGTGCCAGATAGGAGCGGTAAGATGAGCGTTGGGAGCGTCTTTAGTCATGTCGGAATTATATCCGCAGCCGAACACGCCCGCTTTTTCAGCGGCTACCTGGGGATTAGCGGTGTCGCAGTGCTGACCGATAACGTCGCATCCCATGTCTATAAGCGCTTCCGCATACGCGGTCTCGTTTCCGGGGTCGTACCACGAGCTGAGCTTTTTAACGTAAACAACAGCGTCGGGATTGACCGACTGAACGCCCAAAGCAAACGCATTTATGCCAGAACAGGTCTCAGCAAGCTCGGTGCCGTAGGCGGAAACATATCCGATTTTGTCAGATTCGGTTTTAAGACCCGCCGCGATACCCGCAAGATAACGAGCCTGATAGATTCTTCCGAAATAGTTGTTAAAGTTAGTGTCGTTGCTGAGGTAACCCGTACCGTGAGAGAAGTATACGTCGGGATATTCGCTTGCAAGCTCATTCATAGTGTCCATATATCCGTAGCTTGTGCCGAATATAAGATTACAGCCCTGAACTATACAGTCCTCAATGGCGTTTTTGATAGCCGTAGTGTCGTCGTCAGAAATGTTGAGCTTAGTAACAATCTGGTCGTCGCTCAGGTTAAGATTTTTCTTCATTTCCTGAATACCCAGATCGTGAGTGTAGGAATATCCTGAGCCGTCGGCAGGATCGCCGATATGAATCACACCGATTTTCAAGCTCGAGTAGTCGCCTGAATTGGCATCGCTCGCACTTTGTTCGCCGGACGCTCCGCAGGAAGCGAGCATTACAGTCGCCGTAACAGCTGCGACCAAAACGCTGAGAATTTTTTTGATCATTGCAAAAAACCTCCACAAATTTTTTATGAACACGGGAATGCCCCTAATTCATTCGGAACTCATTGACGCCTAAATGTTATATCGCCCGTTTCGCAGTCCATACCGTCGATAATAGCGAGCGAATGAAGATTGACGCCGCTTTCACGCAGCTTGTCCCCTCCGTTTTGAAAGCCCTTTTCAATCACTATTCCCACACCCGCAACGTCAGCGTTTGCCTGAGTGCATATTTCCAAAAGCCCGTGAAGCGCGTTGCCGACCGCCAAAAAATCGTCGATAATCAAAACGCTGTCATCGGAGGATAAAAATTTCTTAGACAATATAACGTCGTACACTCTTTTGTGTGTAAAGGATTTTATCTTTACGCTGTAAACCTCACCGTCTATGTTTATGCTCTGCGCCTTTTTTGCAAAAACTACCGGAACGCCGAAATACTGCGCCGCAATACATGCAATGCCTATTCCCGACGCTTCCACCGTTAGAATCTTGGTTACCCTGACATCTGAAAACAAGCGTTTGAATTCCTTGCCGATTTCGTTAAAAAGGGCAATATCCATCTGGTGATTTAAAAACGCGTCAACCTTGAGCACGTTTCCTTCTTTTACAATGCCTTCCTTACAGATTTTTTCCTGTAACATTTTCATTATTCCGTGCAGCCTCCGCAACGCTTATTTATATGTAAGCACAACGACATTACTAAAACTTATTTCCATTTTACAATGACTATAACTTTTTTTCAAGCAAAAACGCAAAATTTGCAATAAATTTGTGAATTATGTTTTAATCTGATATTGCTTTCTTCATTTTGTGCACATAATCATACACATGCTCCGCCGCATTTTCTCCGTACTGTTCGATAATTCTCACTATCGCGCTGCCCACTATAACGCCGTCGGCAAACCGTGATATATTTTGAGCCTGTTCCGGCGTGCTGACCCCGAAGCCAACCGCTACCGGAACATCGGTGACTGATTTTATGCTTTTTATCATGCCCTCTATATCCGTTTCGATTTTGCTCCTAACTCCTGTAACGCCCAATGAAGAAACAAGATAGATAAATCCTGAAGCGTCCGCGGCAATCGATTTTATCCTATCGTGAGAGGTCGGGGCTATCAGAGAAATAACATCCACGCCGTATTTTTCGGCAACCGACTGAGCCTCCGCCTTTTCTTCAAACGGCATATCGGGAATGATAATACCGCCCACTCCGATTTTCTGGCATTTTTCAAAAAATCTGTCGTAGCCGTATTTAAAAACAGGGTTAAGATATGTCATGAACACAATCGGTTTATCAGTGTTTTCTACAGCGTACTGAGCAAGCTCAAACACTTTTTCAGTGTCGGTCCCGGCGCGCAAAGCGCGCAGGTCGGCGTTTTGTATAACAGGACCTTCCGCTACGGGATCGGAAAACGGTATACCGATTTCTATCAGATCAGCGCCGGCGCGCGCCATTTCGCAGACAAACCGCTTGCTCGCGTCAATGCTCGGATCGCCCGCCGTTATAAATCCGATAAATGCTTTTTTGTTATCAAACGCTTCCTGTATTCTACTCATTTATATCAACTCCTCTGTATCTTGCAATCGCAGCGACATCCTTGTCGCCGCGTCCGGAAAGGCAGACGATTATAACTTGATCCTTGTTCATCTTCGGCGCGATTTTCTTAACATGGGCAACCGCATGCGCACTTTCGATCGCGCAGATTATTCCCTCAGTGCGAGCAATGTACTCAAACGCGTCTACCGCCTCGTCGTCCGTAACGGGAACATACTGCGCACGTCCCGTGTCGTGCAGGTGCGCATGCTCGGGACCCACGCCCGGATAATCGAGCCCCGCGGATATCGAATAGACAGGTGCAATCTGACCGTATTCATCTTGGCAGAAATACGACTTCATACCGTGGAAAACTCCGAGCGTTCCGTTTGCCATTGTGGCGGCGTTAAACTCGGTGTCAACGCCCTTGCCGGCGGCTTCACAGCCAATTAATTTAACCGATTCGTCGTTTATAAAATTAAAAAACATACCCATAGCGTTGCTCCCGCCGCCGACGCACGCAACTACTGCATCGGGCAGCTTGCCCTCATATTCGAGTATCTGCTCGCGGGCTTCGCGACTTATAACGCTCTGGAAGTCTCTTACGATCATCGGGAACGGATGCGGTCCCATAACAGAGCCCAAAACATACAGTGTGTCGTCAACGCGCTTTGTCCATTCTCTTAACGCTTCGTTAACAGCGTCCTTCAGGGTCATTGTTCCAGTCGTAACAGGATGTACCTTCGCGCCCAACAGCTCCATACGGTAGACGTTCAGCGCCTGACGGTCTGTGTCGGTCTTGCCCATGAAAATCTCACATTCCATGCCCAAAAGCGCGGCGGCCGTCGCGGTCGCAACGCCGTGCTGACCCGCTCCCGTTTCTGCGATAATCCGTGTTTTGCCCATTTTTTTTGCAAGCAGGCACTGACCTAAAACATTATTAATCTTGTGAGAGCCGGTGTGGTTTAAATCCTCGCGCTTTAAATAAATTTTCGCGCCGCCCAAATCCTCGGTCATCTTCTGCGCGTAATATAAAAGCGACGGTCTGCCCGCGTAATTTTTTAAAAGTTCGTTTAATTCGTCATTAAACTCTTTGTTGTTTTTGTAAAACTCATATTGCTTTTCAAGATTTATTATCTCGTTCATCAGCGTTTCAGGTATATACTGACCGCCGTGAACACCGTATTTTCCGCTTTCCATAATAATCCATCCCTTTCCGGCGTTATATTGAATGCGCTTTTTTCACAAGCATTTTGATTTTTTCAGGATCCTTTACCCCGTCTGTTTCCGCGCCGCTGCTCACGTCGATACAATACGGCGAATACTTAAGCGCCTCCCCGATATTATCAGGGTCGATGCCGCCCGCCAGAAAAATCGGCTTTTGAGTCTTGCAGATAAGCGACCTGTCGAATGATTTGCCGGTTCCGCCTTTGCCGTTGTCGAGCAGCAAAAAGTCCGCGGAGGAGCTGTTCCAAGCAAGAATATCATCGGTAGATTTCACCTCAACAGCTTTTATGACGGGCAGCCCGCACAATGCTTTTATCTTTTGGATAAATTCTTCAGTTTCATCGCCGTGAAGCTGTATCATATCGATTACTTCGCGGTCGACAATTTTCTTGACCTCTTCGGCGGACGAATTTACAAACACGCCGACCGCCTTTATGCGCTTGTCAAGCCTCGCTTTGAGCGCGCATGCCTTGTCGAATGTCACCTGCCGTTTGCTTTTCGCAAAAACAAAGCCGATATAATCAGGCGCCAATTCATTCGCGTAATCGATATCGCAGCTTCTTGACAATCCGCATATTTTAATCCTGCTCATAGCGGTCTACGCTCCCCTCAAGCCGTCCAGCACCGATTTTTTATCTGCGCTTCTCATCAGCGTTTCGCCGATAAGCACCGCGTTTGTTCCGTTTTGCTCAAGCGCCGAAATGTCCTCCCGCGTTTTTATTCCGCTTTCGGATACATAAAGTATCTCTTTCGGCACAGATTTTCTTAGCCGCACGCTGTTATTGATATCGACGGTAAAATCCTTTAGATTTCTGTTGTTTACCCCGATTATCCTCGCACCCGCTCCGAGCGCGGAACAAACTTCATTTTCATCATGCGCTTCAACGAGAGCCGAAAGCCCGAGACTGTGAGCAATTCCGATATATTCGCTCAACACATCGGCAGAAAGCAGAGCGCAGATTAAAAGCACAGCCGAGGCTCCGATAGTTTTCGCCTCGTAAATCTGATAGCTGTCAATGGTAAAATCCTTTCTCAATATCGGAATATCCACCGTTTTGGCTATATCCGAAAGGATTTCGTCCGACCCTTTGAAATATTCCGGCTCGGTCAAAACGGAAAGCGCGTCCGCGCCTGCGGCTTGGTAATCTGCGGCTATTTTCAGATAGTCAAACTCCTGGACGATAATTCCTTTTGAAGGCGACGCTTTTTTTACCTCACAGATAAACGAAACCCCGGATCTTTTCAGCGCGGCTTCAAACGGGAAACCCGTATCGCTGCACATTGAGAGCGCTTTTTTCTTAATTTCCTCACCCTTTTTAGCTTTCAGCGCGTCTACACGCTTGCGCGTTGACGCGGCAATTTCGTCAAGTATCATTACAACCACCTTTTTAACTGCAAAAACAACTGTTAATTATAGATCGGCAGTCAAACATTCTGCCGCGAATTTTGCGCCGCCGTTTGGCGCAAAAAGTAAAACTCGACCTAATAGCTGAAAGCGTAAAGCTTTCCTTATTTCCAATTTACCGCTATTCCGCGAGTTTTCGGTTCGCAAAGCGAATTTTGCGCCGCCGTTTGGCGCAAAAAGTAAAACTCGACCTAATAGCTGAA
>CAZHWR010000016.1:0-35034 GCA_964536085.1 uncultured Oscillospiraceae bacterium | reverse complement strand
GTTCCCTGCGAGGTGTGCAAGGGCAAGCGCTACAACCGCGAGACGCTCGAAGTGAAATACAAGGGCAAAACGATATATGATGTCCTTGAAATGACCGTGGAGGAAGGGCTTAAGTTTTTTGAGAACATTCCGAAGATAGCACGGAAGCTGCAAACGCTTTATGACGTCGGGCTTTCGTATGTTAAAATCGGTCAGCCTGCGACCACGCTTTCGGGCGGCGAGGCGCAGCGGGTCAAGCTCGCAACGGAGCTGTCAAGGCAGAGTACGGGCAGAACGATATATATTCTCGACGAGCCGACTACGGGGCTTCACACAGCGGACGTCCACAAGCTTATCGAAGTTTTACAGAAGCTGGTCGACGCGGGCAACACAGTGGTCGTTATCGAACACAATCTGGACGTTATAAAGACTGCCGATTATATCATAGATTTGGGCCCTGAGGGAGGGGACCGCGGTGGGCGGGTCGTCGTTACGGGAACGCCCGAAAAGGTGGCTGAATGCGAGAAGTCGTATACGGGGCAGTATCTGAAAAAAATATTGAAAAAGTAATCTAAAGGGAGGCTTTGCGCGTGGTTTCGTTTGTTACCGGTTTTTCGGGAAGCGGAAAATCTGCACTTGTAAAGCAAAAAATTAAACGGCTTGCCGAAACGACCGACAAGCGGATCATGCTTATTGTTCCCGAGCAATTTTCGTTCGAGAGCGAACGGGAACTGTATTCCCTGCTGGGCGCTGAAAAATCCCGGCGCGCGGAGGTTTTCAGCTTCACACGTTTGGCGGACAGGGTTTTCAAGCTGTACGGCGGCGCTACTAAAAAGTCCGCGGGGAAAATTGAAAAGCTGATTTTTATGAACTCCGCCGTGAACGAGCTAAAGAGCAAATTTGAGCATTTCAAAAAAGCTGCAAAATACAAAAGCTTTGTAACGCGCATGTTGTCCGCGGCGCAGGAGCTTAAAACCGCGGGAGTGGATACGGCGCGGCTTTTAAAAGCGGCGGACGCGCTCGAAAACGGCGAGCTTGCGCAAAAGACCAGAGAGATATGCGAGCTGACGGACGTTTACGACGCTATTTTGGCGCGTTCATTCTCCGATCCGACAGATTGTTTGAAAAGGGCGCTTGAAAAGCTCAGAAACAAGGATTTCTTCCGCGATACGGTCGTGTTTTTCGATGAGTTTAAAAGCTTCACCGGCGCGCAGTATGAGTTTATAAGTCACATTCTGCAAAATGCAGACGAGTGTGTATTTTCGCTTTGCACCGACGAAAAAAGCGGGGTTTTCACCGTTGTGACGGACACATATAATCGTATAAAATCAGCGGCGAGAAAAGCCGGGAGCGAGGTCCTTGTACCTGAACGGCTCAGCGAGCCGCGCAGATTTTCATCCTCCGCGCTTTGCTTCGCTGAGAAAAATCTTATGGCGGAGTCGCCAAAACATTTTGAAGGCGAAAACGACGACGTTCATTTTGCCGTAGCGGCGAATATTTTTGAGGAGACGGAGTATGTGTCGTCAAAAATCATTCAGCTTGTCTGTGAAAACGGCTACAGGTACAGGGATTTCGCGGTTATCATTCCGAACGCTCAAAGCTACGCGCCCGTTCTGAAAAGCGCGTTTGAAAATTACGAAATAACCTATTACTACGACGCGCCCGACGGAATAAAGGACACTCCTATAATAAAATTCGCATCGGAGCTTTTGCGGCTTTCATACGGCGGGTACGACACTGAAGCGGTCATATCTCTTTTAAAGTGCGGACTTTCCCCGTTTTGCGCCGATGATATATACGAGTTTGAAAATTACTGTTTTATTTGGAACATAAAGGGCGCTGATTTCAAGACGGAGTTCACGGCGAATCCCAACGGCTTTGACGAAAGCTTCGGCGAGGAGGAAGCCGATAAGCTTGCGCGGTATAACGTCGTACGGGAATACATAATAGATATTTCGTCGCGCGTGCGGACGGCGTCGGGCGGTTCGGCGGCGGATATCGGCTCCGCGCTGTTTTTTGCCATAGAGGAATCGGGCGCGGGAGAGAAAATAAAAGCCGTAATATCAGGCGACTCGGTGGACGGCGTAGTTTCGGAAAAATACGCGCGCTCGTGGGATGCGCTGTTGAACATTCTTGATTCGCTCGCCGTGTCCGCCGGGGAAAGCTATACCAACGCGGAGTATTTTGACCTGTTCGACTTTGCATGCGGCGAGTACGACATGGGTACGGTTCCTCAGCTTGCGGACGCGGTAACCATAGGCGACCCCGAGCGTATACGAATGGATTCGGCTAAAATAGTTTTTGTCCTCGGCGCGCAAAAGGACGTTTTTCCGAAAACGCCCGTTAACGGAAGCGTTTTTTCCGAGGCGGAGCAAAAGGATTTTGAAGATATGGGGCTTTCTTTCGCGGCTCCGTTTGAATACAGGCTGTATGAACAGCGGTTCAATGCGTATAAAACGCTTGCGATGGCGTCCGATAAGCTGTTTGTATGCGCGTCGCTCACGGGAATAGACGGCGAGGAGCAGTATCTGTCGGACATTTTTTCATCCGCGGAGAAAATTTTCGGAAAAGGCGTTGTGACCGATATTTCAAAAATCGGCGGAGATTTTTTTTGTCGCAACAAAAAAACCGCGTTTTTAACTCTGGCGCGGCTTTATTCTAAAAACACCGCCGGGACGGCGAGCATAGAGAAGGTTTTGCAAAGCGATCCGCTGTACGCGGGAAAGCTCGCTATGCTTGAAAACGCGGGAGATATGTCGCGCGCGAGGCTTTGCAAAGGTCAGGCGATAGACGGCGCGTTTCCGAAAAACATGCGGATAAGTCCGAGCGGGTTTGAGCGGTTTTATAAATGCAGGTTCGCATATTTTTGCCGCGACGGTCTGCAAGTGAAGGCTAATCAGCGCGCCGAACTGAACCCGCTTTCGCGCGGCACGCTTATTCACGACGTGCTGGAAAAGCTGCTTAAAAACGAAGGGTTTTACGCTTTTTCCTCGTCTGAGCTTGAAAACGAGGTCGAAAAGCTGCTTTCGGCGTATCTTGAATCGGTGATGAGCGGAGCGGAAAACAAAACCGCTCAGTTTAAATATCTTTTTTCCAAGCTTATAAAAACAATATCGTCTGCCGCGGCGCATATGCAAAAGGAGCTTTTGCAAAGCGCGTTTAAACCTGCCGACTTTGAACTGAATATCGGTTCGGGCGGGATTTCGGGGCTTGAATTTGCGCTTGACGGCGGCGGGAAAATAAATCTAATCGGTAAAATCGACCGTGTGGATACGGCAAATATAAACGGGGAAAATTTCGTCAGGGTCATCGACTATAAATCGGGCGGCAGGGATTTTAATCTTGCGGATCTGCTCGACGGTCAAAACATGCAGATGCTGATGTATTTGTTCTGTATTACAAAATCAGGAAAGGGAAAATACAAAGACGCGCTCCCGGCGGGGATATTATATATGCCGTCCGCCGCGCTTAAAAACACCGCGGGAAGAAACGCGGACGACGTTGAAAAAGTCAAAACAGGGCAATACAAAATGAAGGGGCTTCTGCTGAACGACGCCGAGGTTTTAAACGCCATGGAAAACGGAGTTGGCGGCGTTTTCATTCCCGCTAAGCTCAACAAAAGCGGTGAAACTGCGGCAAATTCGTCCGTTGCGACAAAAGAACAGTTCGAGCTTTTGTATAAGCATGTGAGGCGGTGCGCCGAAAATATGGCGAGAGCGCTGCGAAGCGGGGACATATCGGCAGTGCCGCTTGATTTAGGAAATAACACGACCGCCTGCGATTACTGCGACTACAGATCCGTATGCGGAGTTGACGCGGATGATTCCGGCGAGGTGCTGCCGAAATCAGAGGCGGACAAGCAGGAGGTATTTAAAATACTGGAAAAGGAGGCGGATGTTGATGAGCTCGGATAGAAAATGGACGCACGACCAGCAAAACGCCATCGACGCGCGCGGCGGACTTATAGTGTCGGCGGCGGCGGGAAGCGGAAAGACGGCGGTGCTGGTGGAACGGGTCGTCAAGATGATATCTGACGGCGATGATCCGATAAGCGCCGACCGCCTTCTTATAGCCACCTTTTCAAACGCCGCGGCAAAGGAACTGCGCGAACGGATAAGTCATCGGCTTTCCGAGCTTATCGATTCGGGCGGCGGCGCGTTTTTGCGCCGGCAGCAAAACCTGCTCGCAAAGGCGCATATCGGTACTATCGACTCGTTTTGTTCAAGTCTTCTGCGGGAAAATGCCAATCTGTTGGATTTCGACGGTGATTTCCGCATAGCCGATGAAGCAGAGCTTGAGTCGATTTCCGACGAGGCTCTCGACTGCGTTTTGCAAAATGCGTATAACTCCCCTGACCGCGATTTTACCGCTTTGGCGGACATGCTTTCAGCAGGGGACGACCGACCCTTGCAGGATATTATCAGGGATATATACAGGTTTATCCGAAGCTTTCCGTTTCCGAAGCAGTGGCTTGAGGATAAGCTTTCGGAGTATAAAAACGCCGATATCGACAAAGCCGAATGGAAGGCGGTTTTAACCGTAAACGCGTCGGACATGCTGGAATATAACGCGGGCAGGCTCGAAGCGCTGGCGGACGAGGTGCGCGAAACCGAGCTTGAGGAGCACTATTACGATTTTCTGCTTTCCGAAGCACAGTACACCCGCGTTCTTGCGCGAAAAATCGCAAACGCCGGCTGGGACGATATATATGAGGCGGCGAATACCGCTTCGTTTTCGAGGTTTCCGTCTGTGAAAAAGAGTGCGGTCAGCGACATGGATTTTAAGGAGCATATTCAAAAAGAACGAAAAGCGATAAGCACCGATAAAACGGGAAATTCCACAACTGCGGTATTAAGCCGCAGCTTCTATGAGACAAAAGCCGAGTACGCCGCGGATTTGGAGTACCTTTATCCTGTAATAAAGCGTATTTTTGCGCTGGTGACCGATTATTACGACGTTTTCGACAGCTTTAAAAAGGAAAAAGGCGTGATGGACTATTCCGATTTGGAACTGAACGCAATAGAGCTTTTGGCGGAAAAAACGGACGGCGGATACGTCCCGAGCGCGCTTGCAAAGAAGCTGTCGCTCGAATTTGACGAGATACTGCTGGACGAGTATCAGGACACAAACGCCTTGCAGGACATGATATTCACTCTGATTAGCAAAAACGGCAGTAACGAAAACGAATTTGTCGTTGGGGACGTTAAGCAGAGCATATACGGCTTTCGCAAGGCGATGCCGGAGATTTTCATGCGCCGCAGGGAGTCGGCGGGCGCGTTTGACGGAGAGAATTATCCTGCGCTGATAAATCTTTCGGCGAATTTCAGAAGCCGGCACAGCGTTACAGATTATATAAATTTTGTTTTCGGCGGGATAATGAGCCAATCCGCAGGGGATGTTGAGTACGATTCGGGCGAAAAGCTCTATTCATGCAGGGAATTTCCCGAATACGAAAACGACGGCGCCGAGCTGCATATACTTGACGTCAGCGACATTAAAAAGGAGCAAAAGCCGCTTGCCGAGCCGGAGTATGTTGCCGAAATGATTGCGGAAATGATTGATTCGGGATACTTGGTCGAAAGCAAAAACGGGCTTATGCGCCCTTGTATGGAATCGGATTTCTGCATTTTGATGCGCAGCTTAAAAAATGCGGGAAAGTACGCTGCCGCGCTTAAAAAACGCGGGCTTGCAGCTGCGTGTGAAAGCTCAGGCGGGTATTTTGAAAAAAGCGAGGTCGCGGTTTTTATAAATCTGCTCAGAATAATAAACAATCCTCTTGACGATGTTGCTATGCTGTCTGTGATGATGTCTCCCGCGTTCGGATTCACACCCGATGAGGCGGTATATCTGCGAAGAGATAAAAAACAGAGCTTGTACGCGGCGATTTTGCAAAGCGCGGAGCAAAGCCCGCACGCTGCGCAGTTCGCCGCCGTGCTTGCCGAGCTGCGCTCAGTCGCTGCGCGCGTCGGCGTGACTGACGCGGTGCGCGAAATATTATCACGCACCGACTTGGTCGCCGTGGCGGGAGCAATGCGCGGCTCGGCTCAGAGACAGGCGAACATAAGAGGGATTTTGGATTATGCCGCGCGGTATGAAAAAACCGGTCAACGCGGGCTTGCGGGATTTGTCAGGTTTCTTGAAAAGCTCGAAAAACGGTCGGATAAAATAAAGTGCGTGAATACTTCGGGCGTGGATCAGAACGCCGTCAGGATAATGACGATTCACGGCTCAAAGGGGCTTGAATTTCCGATATGTATAGTCGCCGAGTGCTCTAAAAAATTTAACACCGACGACCAAAAGGGCGACTTTTTGTTAAACCGCCGCTTCGGCGTTGCGGGAAAGGTGATAAAACCCGAACGGCTTGCAAAATATCCCACCGCTTTTTACACCGCTGTGAAAACGGCGCTCGGGAACGATAATCTGTCGGAGGAAATGCGCGTTTTATATGTGGCGCTCACCCGCGCAAAGGAAAAACTGATAACGGTTTGCAAAGTAAACGGTCAGGACGAGCTTCGCAGGCTCTGCGCGCCGCGGCAGGAAAAAGGAAAGCTGTCGGCGGGCGCGGTGAAATCCGCGAAGTCCTACAGTCACTGGCTTATAGCGGCGACGCTTTCTCATCCGGGAGCGGAGCTTTTACGCAAAGCGGCGCAGTATGACGGCGGCGTTTTATTCACCGACGGGCGGCTGAATATAAAGATCATACGACCGGGAAGCGCATCGGAGAAAATCTGCGGTGCGGAGTCGGAAAAAGCCGAGGCGGACGAGCGGCTTGTAAAAATAATCACTGCGCAGACGGAGTATGAGTATCCGCATAAAAATGCGTCGGGGTATTTGACAAAGCTTGCAGTGACGCAGCTTGCCGAAAAAACCGACAGAGCTGAAATCAATATAAAAGCGCGGCCGAGATTTTTGGAAAAGGGCGGCTTAACGCCGGCCGAGCGCGGCACGATAGCGCACAAATTTTTGCAGTTCGCCGATTATAAAAACGCGGCGGATAACCTCGACGCGGAGATCGACAGGCTTTATCGGGATGAGTTTTTGGCAGATTATGAAGTGAGTGCGCTGAACAGACAAAATCTGTTTGAATTTTTTCACTCGCCGCTTTTAAAAAGGATACTGAACGCCGACGAGGTCTATCGCGAGTACGGCTTTTTTGACGAGCTCAGCGCGAAGGACGTTTACCCCGACGGCGGCGATGACGATACGATTCTGGTTCAGGGCATAGCCGATTGTGTTATAAACGAGGGCGGAACGATCACCGTTATCGATTATAAGACCGATTATGTGAAGGATGAAAACGAGCTTATAAAAAGGTATTCGCGTCAGCTTGCAATATATGCAAACGCGCTCAAAAAGGCGTTTGAGGTCGGCGAGTGTTCGGCGGTCATATACTCTCTGCACTTAAAAAAGCAAATAAATTTAATATAGGTGTTGACAAGCGGCGGTTTTGCTGATAAAATAGTTCAGGAAAACAAAGTGGAACAGCAAAACCGTTCTCACCTATGCGCAGAAGCGTCATGGGTCAATATCGTAACTGTCGGGCAGTTTTGCCCGTATGGAAGCGTAGGCGGTTTTGACAGCGTCTATGCTTTTTTGTTTTATTATTGTTTTACTCTAAAAATCACTGTTATGATCGGGTATACGGAGGTGCTTTATCATCAGCAAGCGAGAATTGCTTATCAATGAGGAAATTCGCGACAAAGAGGTGCGCGTTATCGACGCGGACGGTTCGCAGCTTGGCATAATGCAGACAAAAGAGGCGTTAAAGCTTGCGGCGGACAAAAATCTCGACCTTGTTAAAATCGCTCCGCAGGCTCAGCCGCCGGCGTGCAAAATCATGGACTACGGCAAATATAGGTTTGAGCAGGCGAAACGCGAAAAAGAGGCAAGAAAAAATCAGAAAACAGTCGACGTTAAAGAGGTCAGGATGTCGCTCAATATCGACGTTCACGATTTCAACACCAAAATCAATCAGGCGAAAAAATTTTTGTCCTCGGGAGACAAGGTGAAGGTCTCGGTTAGGTTCAGAGGCCGCGAAATGACTCATATTCAACTCGGAAACGACCTGCTTGAAAGATTCAAGGCTGAGGTTTCCGAAATAGGAGCGGTCGAAAAGCCGCCTAAGATGGAAGGCAGAAGTCTTGCTATGTTTATAGCGGCAAAACCGGTCAAATAGAATTCACAGGAGGATATTGAAATGCCAAAGGTAAAGACTCACAGCGGTGCGAAAAAACGTTTTAATCTTACAAAAAACGGAAAAGTAAAACGCGCTCATGCGAACAAGTCGCACATTCTCAACAAGAAAACAACCAAGCGTTTAAGATCGCTTCGTAAAAATGCGTACGCTGACAAGACTAACGTCGCAGCGATCAAAAAAATGATTCCTTACAAATAAGTAAATTTACTAAAACCGTTTTTTTTGGAGGTATAAAACATGGCTCGTGTTAAGGGTGCGATGATGACTCGCAAAAGAAGAAATAAAACCCTGAAATTAGCTAAAGGCTATTGGGGAGGCAAATCCAAGCTTTTCAGAACGGCTAAAGAGGCCGTTATGAAATCAGGTCAGTATGCGTATATAGGACGCAGACTGAAAAAACGTGATTTCAGACGTCTTTGGATAACAAGAATTTCCGCAGGCTGCAAGATGAATGGAATGAACTATTCCACATTTATGAACGGTCTTAAAAAAGCGGGAATCAACTTGAACCGCAAAATGCTTTCCGAGATTGCCATTAACGACGCGGCTGCTTTTACTCAGCTTTGCGAAAAAGCTAAGGCTGCGCTGCAATAATAATCTGAAAATGCGCCCGGTCGACTGCGACTCGGGCGTGTTTTAATATCGCAGGACGGTCGTAAGTCCGCGCAAGAGAGCGCCGTTTTGCGCGGGTTTTCGGTGAAAATGCTTCGAAAGGGTATGGTAAAAGTTGAAATCGATCACAAGCAGGGACAATGCCGCTGTTAAAGATTATTTAAAGCTCAAAAGCTCCAAGTCCGAAAGGGATAAACGCGGACTGTTCACTGTCGAGGGCGTTAAAATGTGTGCTGAAGCGCTGTCGGCGGGCGTTGAAATCATGTCGGTATTTGTTTCTGTACGGCTTTGTGAAAAGGATGAAAATATCGTTTCTATGCTCAAAAACCGCGAGAATGTATTTGAGGTGAGCGAAGCTATAGAGAAAAAGCTGTCGGACACAAAATCCCCGCAGGGGATATTTTGCGTGTGCAAAAAGCTTGACAAAGATTTTGACCTTGATACAATAAACAAAGGCAGTGTGTTTGTTATGCTTTGCGGCGTGCAGGATCCCGGCAATGTCGGAACGATTATCCGCACGGCGGACGGGTTGGGCGCAAGCGGCGTTATATTGACGCCGGACTGCTGCGATATTTACAGTCCGAAGGTGGTGCGCTCCGCCATGGGCTCGATTTCCGGAATGAAAATAAAGCAGGTCGAAGATGAAGAGGAGTTTTTAAAAAGCGTGCAAAACACCGCGGAGACCGTGGCGTGCGTGCTCAGCGACGACAGCGTTACGCCCGACAAAATATGCAAAGGTCCGCGCCCTGTAATTTTGGTTATAGGAAGCGAAGGCAAAGGACTGAAACAAAGCACGGCGCAGCTTTGCAGTCAAAGGGTTATGATACCGATGCGGGGCGGCGCGCAGTCGTTTAACGCGGCTATAGCGGCGGCAATACTTATGTGGGAGATGACAAAATAAATGAGTGAGATACGGTATTTTACATGGCTGTCGGAGGCGATTCCAAAGGGAAACGCAGCCGTAAACGCCGTTTTGGAAAAATACGACTCCGCGAAGGAATTTTACGACGATTTTAAGAAGAATCCCGACTCGATTAATTTTCTTGCGCCGAACATTAAAATCGGGCTTTCAAAAACACGTATTTCAGACGCGGATGAAATATTAAACCGCTGTGAAAGGCTCGGAATAAAAACCGTCTGCTGTGCGGACGAAGAATATCCTAAACGGCTTTTGGATGTTTACGGCGTTCCTCCGGTCTTGTACTACGTGGGCGACGTTTCTCTTTTAAGCTCCGGCGCTGCGATAAGCGTTGTCGGAACAAGGAAGGCGCTTGACAAATCAAAGCAGATAACAGGGAGTATCTGCCGTGATTTAACGCGCGCGGGAATCACCGTTATAAGCGGTTGCGCCGTCGGAATTGACGAATACGCTCACCGCGGGGCTGTAAAAGCGCGCGGGAAAACCGTGGCGGTGCTCGGCTGCGGCGTGGACGTCAACTATCCTCGTAAAAATGCGAGAATTAAAAATAAAATTTTAAAGCTGGGCGGACTGCTTGTCAGCGAACAGCCTCCGGGGACAAGACCCGTGCCCGCAAATTTTCCGCCGAGAAACCGCTTGATAGCGGGGCTTTCGGATTCGGTATTTGTTGTTGAAGCGCCTGAAAAAAGCGGCGCTCTTATAACCGCGGAGCATGCTCTTTCACAAGGCAAGGAAGTATTTTGTTTGTCTCCGCTCGGGTTTAAGGATAAAAGATTTTCAGGGTGCGTAAAATATCTCAGAAGCGGAGCACAGCCGGTTTATGATGTTTCTGATATCATTTACGTCTATTATCTCGGAGGGTATGAGGGAATCGATTATGAACAGGTGGCGTATATCCTGGAAAACAATACGGCGCTACCCGAAATAAAAGAAACTGCCGCAGCCAAGCCCGACCGGGCTCGGCAACCGGCGGCAAAAAAGGAGCGGCAGGAGAACAAGCAGGCTCAAAATTCGGAGCCCTTGGTCAAAAAGCCGGTTTCGGGAGTTTCAGAAAAAGCCCGGGAGCTATACGAAAACGCTTTGTCATTCGAACCAAAGCGCGCTGAGGAGCTGGCAGAGATATCAAAGCTGTCTGTCGCCGAGCTGCTCGCGTGTCTGACCGAGCTTGAAATAGCGGGAGTATGCAGCCAGCAGGCGGGGAATATGTATTTTATTCCGCAAGATAAATAAAAACAGAAAGGCGGATTTGCAATGTCTGATTTAGTTATAGTTGAGTCGCCCGCAAAGGCAAAAACGATAAAAAAATATCTCGGCAAGGGCTATGAGGTCGTGGCAAGCATGGGTCATGTGCGCGACCTGCCCAAATCCAAGCTGGGAGTTGATATAGAAAACGGCTTCAAGCCCGATTACATCGATATCCAAAAGCAAGAGGCGCTTATCAAAAAATTAAAGACGCTTGCGAATAGGTCGGATAAAGTCTATCTCGCGACAGACCCTGACCGTGAAGGAGAGGCTATTTCGTGGCACCTTGCGGGTATATTGGGCTTGGATTTGAACGAAAACAACCGAGTTACCTTCAACGAGATAACAAAGCACGGTGTGACCGACGGTATGGCTCAGCCGCGAAAGGTCAATCTTGATTTGGTAAACGCACAGCAGGCAAGGCGTGTGCTCGACAGGATAGTCGGCTATAAGCTCAGCCCGTTTTTGTGGAAAAAGGTGCGCCGCGGGCTTTCGGCGGGGCGCGTTCAATCGGTCGCAGTAAGAATAATTTCCGACAGGGAAAAGGAAATCTGCGATTTTGTCCCCGAGGAGTATTACACCATCGACGCAGAGTTTTTGAAAAAAGGCGCTAAAAAAGCGTTTACTGCTAAATTCTACGGCAAGGACGGCAAAAAGCTCAAGCTTCGCACCAAAGAGCAGACAGACGAAATTTTGAATCTGCTCAAAGACGCGCAGTTCACCGTAGGGAAGGTGAAAAAAGGAGTTAAACGCAAATCCCCCGCGCCGCCGTTTACCACGTCGACAATGCAGCAGGAGGCCTCGCGAAAGCTCGGCTTTCAGGCAAGAAGAACTATGGCGGCGGCACAGGAGCTTTACGAGGGTGTAGAACTGCCCGAGCTCGGAGCCGTGGGACTTATCACATATATGCGTACCGACTCGCTCAGGATATCCGACGAAGCGCGCGACGGCGCATACAGCTTTATAAAAGGAAAATACGGTGACAATTATCTTCCGAAATCGCCCAAGGTGTATAAATCCAAATCAAACGCGCAGGACGCTCACGAGGCTATCCGCCCGACAATGCCCGAGCTCTCGCCGGACAAGGTCGAAGCGTCGCTGACAAAGGATCAGTATAAGCTTTATAAGCTGATTTGGGAGCGTTTTATTGCAAGCCAGATGGAAAACGCACTGTACGACACCGTTTCCGCCGATATCAACGCCAACGGATGCAGATTCACAGCGTCGGGGTATTCCGTGAAATTCGACGGTTTCACCGTGCTTTACGAGGAAAGCAAGGACGAGCAGGAGGAAAAAGGCGCGAGACTTCCCGTTCTGAACGAGGGCGAGGAGGTAACTCCGAAAAGCCTTGTGGGAAGTCAGCATTTTACACAGCCGCCCGCAAGATATACGGAGGCTTCGCTTATAAAAGCGCTGGAGGAAAACGGTATCGGACGGCCGTCCACATACGCCGCCACGATAACGACTATTATTGCCCGAAGCTATGTTGAGCGCGAGGGCAAGCAGTTAAAGCCCACCGCGCTCGGCGAGGTTGTAACGGAGCTTATGAAGGAGCGTTTCCCTAATATTGTCGACGAGGAATTTACAGCGAACATGGAAACCGACCTTGATAAAATCGAGCTTGGCAAGAACGACTGGGTCGAAACGCTCAGCAACTTTTACGACGACTTTGAAAAAACGCTCACAAAGGCGGAAAAAGAGATGGAGGGTACGCGCGTTAAGGTGCCGGCGGAGGAAACCGATGTGGTGTGCGAAAAATGCGGGCGTAAGATGGTGATAAAAATCGGACGGTTCGGAAAGTTTTTGGCGTGCCCCGGATTCCCCGAATGCAAGAACACCAAAAAAATCGTCGTTGAAACTCCCGGCGAATGCCCGCTGTGCGGTAAGAAGATACTCGAGAAGAAGTCCAAAAAAGGCAAAAAATATTACGGATGCGAGGATAATCCCAACTGCGGCTTTATGTGCTGGGATGAGCCGATTGACGAAAAATGCCCGAAATGCCAAAAAACTCTGCTCAAAAAGCGGGGCAAGCTCGGAAAAATATATTGTTCAAATGAAAATTGCGATTATGAAAGAGGTTTAAACGATTGACAGGCAGTTATGACGCAACGGTCATAGGCGCAGGGCTTGCCGGCTGCGAAGCGGCATGGCGGCTTGCAAACCGTGGATTAAAAATACTTTTGATTGAACAAAAGCCTGAAAAGTTCACTCCCGCGCATTCATATCAGGGCTTTGCGGAGCTTGTCTGTTCAAATTCTTTAAAAGCCGAAAGGCTTTCGTCCGCAGCGGGGCTTTTAAAGCGCGAGATGGAAATTCTCGGTTCGATAACGGTGGAATGCGCGAAAAAGACCGCGGTTTCAGCGGGAGGCGCGCTCGCAGTTGACAGGACTGCGTTTTCCGATATGATCACCGGCAAGATCCGCGCAAACCGCAATATAACCGTCGTTTCACGGGAGCAGACCGAGATTCCCGCGGGGAACGTTATAATCGCGACAGGGCCGCTGACCGCGGGCGCGCTTGCCGACAGCATAAAAGCTGCCGTGGGGAATGAGTATCTTAGCTTTTTTGACGCCGCCGCGCCGATAGTAACGGCGGACAGCATAGATTTTGAAAAGGCGTTTTACGCGTCAAGATATGACCGCGGCGACGGCGATTACGTCAACTGCCCGATGGATAAGCAGGAGTACGAAGCGTTTTACAGCGCTCTGATATCTGCCGAAAGCGCGCCGTTAAAGGAGTTTGACAAGCGGAATTTCAGGGTGTACGAGGGCTGTATGCCGATAGAGGTTATGGCAAAGCGCGGCGAGGATACGATTCGATTCGGTCCGCTGAAGCCCGTGGGACTTAAAGGCCCTAAAACGGGCAGCAGGCCGTGGGCGGTAGTGCAGCTGCGGCAGGAGAACAGGGAAGCTGTGCTTTACAATTTGGTGGGCTTTCAGACGAATTTAAAATTTTCTGAGCAAAAGCGGGTATTTTCGATGATCCCCGGGCTTGAAAACGCGGAGTTTGCACGGTACGGCGTTATGCACCGAAACACGTTTTTAAACAGTCCTAAGCTGTTAAATTCCGATTTCAGCCTAAAATCCGACAGCCGCATATATTTTGCCGGTCAGATGACAGGGGTGGAAGGGTACTGCGAATCGGCGGCGAGCGGTATAATATCAGCGTGGGCGCTTGAGCGCTCGCTTTCGGGAAAGCCGCGAATTTCACTCCCGCGCGACACTATGCTCGGCGCGCTGAGCGCGTATATCAGCGACGAAACGGTAGAAAACTTTCAGCCGATGGGCGCGAATATGGGGATTTTGCCGCCGCTCGGAGAAAGGATAAAGAACAAGCAGGAACGATACGAAATAATTGCGAACAGGGCTTTGGAAAGTCTTCGGATATACATTGATGAAAATAAGTAAGGGTGTGTTTTAATGGTTATCGCGGTTGACGGCTTTGGAGGAGACAACGCTCCGATTGAGGTTTTAAAGGGCTGTGCCGAGGCGGTAAAGCTTTACGATGTTGACATAATGCTGACGGGCGACGAGCAAAAGCTCAAAGCCGCCGCTTTGCAAAACGGCGTGAGTCTTGATAGGATTTCAATAGTGCATGCTCCGAGCGTTATCGAAATTGAGGACAATCCTATGAGACTGCGCAAGGATAAAAGCGACTGCTCGATGGCAAAGGCGTTCGGGCTTTTGCAGGATGGAACGGCGCAGGCGTTTGTAAGCGCGGGCTCAACGGCGGCGATAGTTGTGGGCGCGTCCGCTTTTATAAAACGGATAAAGGGAGTCAAAAGAGCGGCGCTGGCAACAGTTATGCCTTGCGACACAGGGTGCTTTATGCTGCTTGACGCGGGTGCGAACATCGACTGCCGCCCGGAGATGCTGACGCAGTTCGGCATAATGGGCTCGGTTTACATGCACAAGGTCATGAATATTGATAAGCCGCGTGTAGGTCTTGCAAATATCGGCGCGGAGGAATGCAAGGGCGACAAGCTGCGGGTCGATTCATACGAAATGCTCGGCTCCGCTCCGATAAACTTCATAGGAAATATCGAAGCCAGAGACATACCTCTTGGAGGCGCGGACGTTGTTGTTGCGGACGGCTTTACGGGTAATATAATATTAAAATGCGTCGAGGGCATGGGCAAGCTGATGAGCAATTCTCTGAAGCGCATATTTTATAAAAACGCCGCGTCTAAGCTTGCGGCGGGGCTTTGCATGAGCTCGATAAAGGACTTTAAGGCGAAAATGGATTACACCGAATACGGCGGCGCGCCGCTGATGGGCGTTGCAAAGCCTGTTATAAAAGCGCATGGAAGTTCCAATGCAAACGCTTTTACGAACGCGATACGCCAAGCAAAGTTTTATATCGAAAGCGGCGCAATATCTGAAATCGAAAATAAAATGGCGGAATTTTCCGCGGATGTTAAGGACGAATAAACGATGTACAGTGATTTTCAAAAGGAGCTTAATTATAAGTTCAAGAACCTTAGCCTTTTAAAAAAGGCACTCACTCATTCCTCATATGCAAACGAGGGGAAAAAGCACCTTGAAAGCAATGAACGGCTGGAGTTTTTGGGCGATTCGGTACTGTCAATAATAGTTTCGGACTATCTGTATAACAAATATCCCTCGCTTCCCGAGGGCGAGCTTACCAAAATCAGAGCGGCGCTTGTGTGCGAAAATGCGCTCCACGGCTTTTCTGTCAGGCTCGGTATGGGTAAATACCTGTTTTTGAGCAAGGGGGAGGAATCAACGGGAGGACGGGAGCGGTCGTCGATTTTGGCGGACGCTTTCGAGGCTGTTTTGGCGGCTATTTATCTTGACGGCGGCATGAAACCCGCCAGAAAGCATGTTATGCGGTTTATTCCCGAAAAGATAAACATCGAGTCTGCGACCAAAATGCACGATTATAAATCGTGGCTTCAGGAAGTCGTTCAGCAAAACCGAGAGGAAAAGGTGGATTATGTCGTAGTCGCGCAAAGCGGACCCGATCACAACAAGACGTTCGAGGTCGAGGTTCATCTTAACTCAAACGTTATAGGAACAGGGAGCGGTCACAGCAAAAAGCAGGCGGAGCAGAACGCCGCCAGGGAAGCGTTGGAGCTGATGGGCTATGAAACACTCTAATATTGCTCTGTTTATCCCCCACAACGGTTGTCCGCACACATGCAGCTTCTGCAATCAGAAAACGATTTCGGGCAGTGCAAAACAGGTGTCCCCCGAAGAAATTGTAAGCGCGTGCGAGCAAGCAAAGGCGCGGATAAAAGCGCCGAAAACCGCTCAGATAGCGTTTTTCGGCGGAAGCTTTACCGCAATCGACAGGGAATATATGCTCGCATTGCTCAAGGCGGCAAAGCCGTACGCCGGATATTTTGACGGCATTAGGATATCCACCCGTCCCGATGCGATAGACAAGGACATTTTAAAGCTGCTGAAAAGCTTTGATGTGAAGGCGATTGAACTCGGCGCGCAGAGCATGGACGACGAGGTTTTAAATGCCAACGAAAGAGGTCATACGTCAGACGACGTCCGCCGTTCGGCAGAGCTTATAAAGGAATATGGGTTTTCTTTAGGCCTTCAGATGATGACGGGACTTTTTAAAGACAGTAAAGAAAGCGTATATTTTACGGCAAACGAGTTTGTAAAGCTAAAGCCGGATGCGGTCAGAATATATCCCACGGTGGTTTTAAGGGAAACAAAGCTGTATGAGCTTTATTTAAGCGGGGAGTACGAAAGCTTTTCGTTTGACGAAACGGTCAGCGTCTGCGCTGATTTGCTGGAGCTGTTTGATAAAAGCTCGATTCCCGTGATAAAGTTGGGACTGCACGCCTCGCGCGAGGTAGAGCAAAGCATGGCGGCGGGAGTTTATCACCCTGCGTTTAAAGAGTTCTGCCAGTCGGAGCTTTTCAGGCGGAACATAAACGGTCGGCTTGC
The DNA here is from genome assembly GCA_964536085.1 of uncultured Oscillospiraceae bacterium. Classification (GTDB taxonomy): domain Bacteria; phylum Bacillota; class Clostridia; order Oscillospirales; family Ruminococcaceae; genus CAZHWR01. The sequence goes on along the minus strand of CAZHWR010000016.1, from coordinate 18,158 downwards.
AAAGCTCCCGCCGGGGGAATATACGGTGTTTATCCCGCCGAAGAGCTTGTCGAAAGCAGCGGGTCAAAGGCGGGCAAATCTGGACTTTTTTAAGCAGTCCGGCTACAGGCTTGATTTAGTGGAAAACCCGGAGCTTGACGGTTACAATGTCAAGGTTATTGTGAGGACAGGATATGATACTTAAATATTTGGAAATACAGGGATTTAAATCGTTCCCTGACAAAACAAAGCTTGAATTCGGAGACGGCTTGACCGCCGTTGTCGGACCTAACGGAAGCGGAAAGAGCAATATCAGCGACGCTGTGCGCTGGGTGCTGGGCGAGCAGTCCACAAAAACTCTGCGCGGCGAAAAGATGGAGGACGTTATCTTCAACGGAACGCAGTCGCGTAAAAGTCAGGGCTTTGCGCAGGTCTCGCTTCATATTGACAATTCGGACAGGGGTTTGCTTGTCGATTCCGACGAGGTAACCGTAACGAGAAAATACTACCGTTCGGGCGAAAGTGAGTATATCATCAACGGCTCAAATGTGCGCCTGAAGGATATAAACGAGCTGTTTATGGACACGGGTCTCGGAAAATACGGCTATTCGATGATCGGTCAGGGTAGAATCGCCGAAATAGTGGGAGCAAAAAGCGGAGAGCGCCGCGAAATTTTCGAGGAAGCTTCGGGAATTTCAAAATTCCGCTACCGCAAGAACGAATCCGAGCGCCGTCTTAAAATGGCGGAGGAAAATCTTGTGCGTCTGAGGGATATATTGTCCGAGCTCGAAGGCAGGGTAGAGCCTTTAAAAATACAAAGCGAAAAGGCGAAAAAATATCTTGACTATGCCGAGAGGAAAAAAATTCTCGAAATATCAATATGGGTGCACACGCTCGAACAGTCGACCGAAAAAATGCGCGCACATCTGGATAAATTGACTCTGTGCCGCTCGGATTATGATAAAAACGAACGCCAGCTCGAGCAACTGGAAGCGCAGACGAGCGAAATCACCGAAAAGATGGAGCAGTGCTTAATGAAAGCGGACGAGCTTCGGCGCGAAAAAGAGCAGGCTAAATCCGAAGCGGCGGAGCGGCTTTCGAGTAAGGCTGTGCTCGAAAACGACATCGAGCATCACTCGGCGGAGATATTGCGAATCGACGGCGAGATAAACGCGCATTCGCAGGGCAATTCGCAGATTGACGAGCAAATCGAGCAAAAACGCGGGCAGATAGCCTTGTCACAACAAAAGATAAATAAAACCGACGGAGAAATCGAACAAAAACAGCAGGAACTGTTGCATTTGACTCGGGCGACCGACGAGCAAAACAGCACGGCGGCAAAGCTGCGCGACGAGCTTAATCATCAGACGCTTCGCGTTACCGAGCTTAAAATGTCGATACTGTCGGCGCAAAGCTCCGCTCAGTCACTGACCGAGAGAATATCCCGCATCGAGCAGGAAAACTCGGCGCGCGCGCAAAGGCTGGAGCAGGCGAGAGCCGAAAAGCAAGAGGTCGACGAGGGATTAGAGCTTGTCAACGAAAAGGGGAACGAGCTTTCAAACTCGATCGAGGGCTATGAAATGAAGCTTGCCTCCCGCAAAAAGAAGCTTGAAGAAATTCAAAACAGCTTTGATTCCATAGATCTTAAAATTAGGGAAAAGGCGCAAAAAGCCGCTCTGCTTTCCGACTTGGAGCAGAGTATGGAGGGCTTTGCCTATTCAGTAAAATCGGTTATAAAATCGTCTAAAGCGGGCGAGCTCAGAGGAGTCTTGGGCACGGTGCCGCAGCTGATATCGGTTGAGCACAGATACTCAGTCGCCGTTGAGACAGCGCTCGGCGGCGCCATGCAGAACATAGTGGTCGAAAACGAAAGCGCGGCGAAGGCGGCCATAGCGCACCTGAAGTCGCAAAGGGCAGGAAGAGCTACGTTTTTACCTATAACCTCTGTGAAAGGAGGAAGACTTTCGGAAAGCGGGCTTTCCGGAGAGGACGGATATATAGCTTTAGCCGCGGAGCTTGTGAGCGCCGACGGAAAATATGCCGGGATAGTGAACTGGCTGCTCGGGCGCACCGCGGTCGCTCAGGATATTGACTCAGCGGCGGCGATAGCGAAAAAATACGGATATCGTTTCAGAGTGGTGACACTTGACGGTCAGGTCGTCAACGCGGGCGGCTCGTTCACGGGAGGCTCCCAGAATAAAAACCAGGGTATATTGAGCCGCAGGAGCGAGATTGAAAAGCTGAAAACGCAGGCGGAGGAGTTAAAAGTCCAAAAGCTCGAAGCGGAGCATTCGCTCGGAGAGATAAAATCGGAAGTATCGCTGCTTGAAGCACAGGTCGTGGCGATAAACAGCGAGATTATAACCTTGTCGGAGGACAAGATACGCTTTGAGGGCGAGAAAAAGCGGGTCGACCAGCTTGTGAGCGAGCTTGGAGCGGCGATAGATTCGGCGAATGAGGAAATCGGGCTTTCCCGCAAAAAGCTTACGGAAAGCGAACATAACAAAGCCGAAAGCGAGCGGCTTTTAGCCGAAGCAGAGCAGCTTGTTTCTCAAAAGCGGGGCGAATTGCTCGCGCTTGAAGGCGAACAAAGCAGTATGGACGATAAGCGCGCCGAGCTGTCAGATGCGGTTTCAGAGCTTAAGATACGCCGCATGGAGCTCGCAAAAGACGTTGAAAACGCAAATGCTTCGATAGAAGAATTTATCACACGGCGCGAATCGGCGGATAATCTTCAGGCGGAGCTTGTTAAAAAGAAAGCTCTGCTTGCCGAGAAGATCAACGAACTGAAAAGCGGTATAGCAGCGCTTGAGCTTGACGCAGAAAACCTGGAGCGTCGAGAGCGGAAAATAGCGGACGAGATAACTGCGGTTTATGAGCAGAGAAACGCTATGGAGGCTTCGACGTCCGAATCTAAAAACGAGCAGAAGACTCTTACAAATTCGCGCGAGGGTCTCGCGAGAGAGCTCGCACGGCTTGAAGAGCAGAAGCTCAATATGGAAAAAGAGTCCGAAACGATAATAAACAAGCTGTGGGAGGAATACGGACTGACCCGCAGTGAAGCGGATTTATCGGCGCAGAAGATAGAAGACCCCATTTTGGCTGCGAAGGACTTGAACGAAGTCAAGTCGAAGATAAAATCGCTCGGAAGCGTTAATGTTGACGCTATTGAGGAATACAAAGAGGTGTCCGAACGGTACGAATTTTTGTCCGCTCAGGTGAACGACGCAGAAAGCTCGCGCGATGAGCTTACAAGTCTTATCCGCGATTTGACAAAGCAGATGCAGACGATATTTTCTGAGAATTTCGGGCTGATAAACGACAATTTCAAGCGGATATTCAAAGAGCTTTTCGGCGGAGGACGCGCCGAGCTTGCGCTGACCGACGAAAACGATGTGCTTGAAAGCGGAATAGAGATATTTGTTCAGCCTCCGGGAAAAATCATCAATAATCTGTCGTCGCTTTCGGGTGGCGAGCAGGCGTTTGTCGCGATTGCGATATATTTTGCTATTTTAAAGGTTCGCCCCGCGCCGTTTTGCATACTCGACGAAATTGAAGCGGCGCTCGACGAAGCCAATGTTGTGAAATACGCGCGTTACCTGAGACAGTTAAGCGATAAAACACAGTTTATTATGATAACCCACCGTCGCGGCTCAATGGAGGAAGCGGACGTGCTTTACGGCGTTACCATGCAGGAAAAGGGCGTTTCAAAGCTTTTGAAGCTCAATGTGAGCGAAATCGAACGGCTGCACGAGGTAAAGGAATAAAATTTCCAAATAGTTAAAGATATAGTTTTTATTCTTGATTCAGGTTCGGGAAGGATCGGTATATTACAAAAGATGAAAATATTTGATAAAATAAAAAACGGGCTTTCAAAGACAAAGCAGGGCATGGTGAGCGGTATCGAAAGCATGCTCGGCGCATTCACAAAAATAGATGACGAGCTTTTCGAGGAATTGGAGGAGCTTCTGATAATGTCCGACGTGGGTGTTAACACATCGGTGAAAATATGCGATATTCTGCGCGAGCGGGTTAAAAAAGAGCGCGTTTCCGACCCTGCCGAGGTTAAAGGCATGTTAAAGGAAATAATCGGAGAAATCCTCAAAGGCGGCGAGGAACTCAATATCGATACAAAGCCTTCGGTGATACTTGTTATCGGCGTTAACGGCGTGGGGAAAACAACCACGATAGGAAAGCTTGCGGCAAATTTACAGCAAAGCGGTAAAAAGGTTATCTTGGGCGCGGCGGACACATTCCGAGCGGCGGCCATCGACCAGCTTTCGGTTTGGGCTGAAAGGGCGGGGGTCGGCATTGTAAAGCACGCTCCCGGGGCTGATCCCGCCGCGGTGGTTTACGACGCTGTGACCGCGGCGAAAAGCCGCGGGTGCGACGTTGTGATATGCGACACCGCGGGCAGACTGCACAACAAGAAAAATTTGATGGACGAGCTTGCAAAAATCAACCGCGTCATCGAGCGCGAAGCCGCGGGATGCAGCGTCGAGTCGTTGCTTGTGCTCGACGCTACGACCGGGCAGAACGCCGTTAATCAGGCAAAGCAGTTTAAAGAAGTGTCAGACATAACGGGGATCGTGCTTACAAAGCTCGACGGTACGGCGCGCGGAGGAATTATAATCGCTATAAAAGACGAGTTGGGTATACCCGTTAAATTTATCGGCGTCGGCGAGCAGATCGACGATTTGCAGCCGTTCTCCGCCGAGGATTACACAAACGCGCTGTTTGAATAGAAGGAAAAGCAGGATTGGAATATGAAACTTATTGTTGCAACAAATAATCAGGGCAAAGCACGCGAGTTTTCCCGCATACTTTCTCCGCTCGGATTTGACGTGGTGTCGCTTAAAGAGGAAGGGATTGCTTCCGACCCGGAGGAAACGGGTGCAACGTTTGCTGAAAACGCCCGCATTAAAGCAAAAGCGGTATTCGATAAAACCCACTGCGCCTGTGTTGCGGACGACAGCGGACTGTCGGTGGACCGGCTCGGAGGCGAGCCCGGCGTATTCACGGCGAGGTATGCGGGCGAGAATGCAACCGACGAACAGAACAACGAAAAGCTGTTAAAAATGCTTGACGGCGTTCCCGACCAGAGCAGGAGCGCGGAATTTAAGTGTGCGCTTTGCATGATTTTGGAAAACGGCGAAGAAATCGCCGTTGAGGGCGAGTGCCGCGGAGTTATCGCCCAAATTCCGAGAGGAAAAAGCGGCTTCGGATACGATCCGCTGTTTTTGGTGGATGGGCGCAGCTACGCTGAACTGACGCCTGAGCAAAAAGACAGTATCAGTCACAGAGGCAACGCTTTAAAAAAGCTGGTTCTGGCGCTGAGGGAGCGCGGCAACAGTTAAAACCGCACGTTTTCAGCTGCTGCGACATGTTTTGCCTTTTACCGAAAATCACGGTGAACAGTCCGTTTTGCAGACCAAAGACAGTATAGCTTTTATTTATAAACAACAAATGAGAATTTGAAAAGGGGAGAATAAATTGTTAAACAGCAAACAGCGCGCAAAGCTGCGTTCAATAGCTTCTAAAGAGGACACGATTTTTCAGATAGGAAAGGGCGGCGTTACCGACGAAGCCGCGCTGCAAATCGAAAACGCTCTTCGGGCGAGGGAGCTTGTGAAGATCAGGGTGCTTGAAAACGCGCCTGTTTTTGCAAAGGAAGCGGCGGAAAAGCTCGCGGAGAAAACCGATTCTCAGGTGGTAACCGTCATCGGAACTAAGATAGTACTTTACAAGAAGAACAATAAGGATCCGAAGATTGAATTATGAGTAAAAAAAATATAGCCGTGTTTGGCGGAAGCTTCAATCCCGTTCATTTTGGGCATATCAGCCTTGTAAATCAGCTTGATGAAAAGCTGGGATTTGATAAAATCCTTATAATACCGTCCGCCGTTCCTCCGCATAAGCCCGCGGACGATATGATTTTGCCCGGTCACAGGATAAAAATGTGTTCGCTTGCGGCAAAGCTCGTGGGCGAAAAATGCTCGGTGGACACAATCGAGATACTTTCTGGCGGAGTCAGCTATTCGGTAAATACGCTTAGAGCTTTAAAAAATCGGTATCCTGACGACAATTTGTGGTTCATTATGGGAAGCGATATGCTTTTAACGCTCGATAAGTGGTATAAATATGAAGAAATACTCTCGCTCGCATCGGTTGCGGCGGCGGCGAGAAATGAACAGGATAAACAACTGATTTTGAAAAAGTCGGAGGATTTGAGCAAAAGGCTTCCGTATTGTAATATCCGTGCCGTGCGCATTGAAATAAAAGAAATATCGTCCACTGAAATACGAAGAATGATAAAAAACGGTAAAGATGTTTCGGGGCTTGTACCCGATGAAATAATCAGTTATATTAAAAGTAACCGATTGTATGTTTGATCCGCGCGGGGTGAGTATTGTGAAGTATGATTTGCAAAGGTACAACGATTATATTAAGAAAAAATTGTCAAAAAAGCGATATCAGCACAGCGTCAATGTTGCAAAAAGGGCTGAGGAGCTCGCTGAGATTTACGGCGAGGATAAACAAAAGGCCAAGGTCGCCGGACTTTTGCACGATATGGCGAAAGAGGAACCGACGGAGATACAGTTGCAAATCATAGAAAATAGTGATATAATTTTAAATCATGTCGAAATTCTCAGTCCGAATCTGTATCATTCGATGGCGGGCAGCGTGCTTGCAGGGTCTCTGTTTTCCATTCGCGATGAAGATATCATCAACGCGATACGGTATCATACCAGTGCCCGTCAGAATATGTCGATGCTTGAAAAAATCATCTACATAGCGGATTTGACCTCGAGCGACAGGAGCTACAACAATGTTGAGCTGATAAGCGTGTTGGCAAATAAAAGCATCGACGAAGCGATGTATCTTTCGCTGAAGTTCATAATTTGCGATTTAGTCAAACGCGAACTGCTCATATGTACCGACACAGCGCTTGCATACAACGAATACTGCGAGATGTTTGCAAAATAACAACATCAGCGGGCGTTAGGCATTTTGGTTGATTTGCGAGGCGGAGCAGATTTTAACCGGAAAATTCCAAAGAAAGGAATGATGACTGTAATGCAGGCTGATAATATTTCAGGGAATTTAAACGAACAAACGAGCAATAATAATCAGGACGACTCCGAAATACTCAGAGCTTCAGGCGATGAAACTGCGGTCTTGGAGGACAAGCAGGCTATAGATATAGATGAAAACAGCATAGATGAAAACAGCGGCAAAAAAGTAAAAAAAGGAAAAAATCGCAAAAAATGGAGCGTCAAGAAAAAAGCTGTGGTGATTACCTCGGTTGTGCTGGCTGTTTGCGTTGCTTTAGCGGCGGCCGGCTATGCGATGATGTATTGGCAGCCTTTTAAAAAAACTACTGTCGCCACACCCGCGGAAATACAGACTCCCGTGGAGGTAAAGGCTGACTGCTACAAGATTCTTGTGTGCGGAATAGACTTTGAAGAGGGAACCGCTAGGGGGCATCTGACTGATGTTCAGATGTATGTTAATATAAACGCCAAGGAAGATACGATAAGTATTCTTCAAATCCCGCGTGACACTTTTATAGGACTCGACGAGGGCGTTTGGACAGGAAAGATAAACGGCATATACGGTCGCAGTGAAACCGATGATCGCAAAAACGGTATTATCGGACTTGCGGAATATATTAATAAAGCGTATAAGCTTCCCGTGGATTATTACGCGACCGTCACTATGACGACGTTTAAAGATATTATTGACGAAATAGGCGGAGTTGAAATGGACGTTCCGTTCACAATCGAACAGGACGGCGTAGTGGTGCCTGAGGGAAAGCAGGTTTTGACCGGCGCACAGGCGGAGGCGCTTGTCAGAAAGCGCAAAAGTGAAGGTACGGGCAGCGAATATTATGACGGCTCGGATACCAAGCGTATGAAAATGCAGCGCAAATTTATGGCGGCTCTGATAAAAAAATTCAAAAACCTTTCGCTCACCGAGGTTTACGCTGCGATAAAAACCGCTTTGCCGGACGTTGACTCCGATCTTAATATCGGAAATATCAAGGACATAGTAAACGTAATATATGATATGCCGATGAAAAACATGTGCGTTGACATGATGCCGGGCGAGGATTATGTATATCCTGAAAACGGTCAGTGGGTATATTCGCTTCACAAACAGGAGGTCGCAGACCTGCTTAACGAAAGATACAGGACATATACGCAGGAGGTTTCGGCGGATGAGCTTGAATTTGAAGAGCTTGTTAACACTGAATCCTATCTGGATAACACAGTCGATACTATGGACGACCTGCTTGACAAAGACGTAACACCGGGAACTGATAAGTCGGTAAGCTCCGGCGAATCGTCCGCGCAGTCCGAATAGCGCAACGCGGTCTGCACTGATTTAAATGGAGGAATCATCAATGGCCAGAAAAAATACTGATGAATACATAGATATCGTCAGCAACGATCCTAAGCTCGACAAAAAGATCAAGCGACGCCGCAAAAGAAAAAGAAGAACGAAAAAGCAAAAAGCTGTACGGGCTATTTCTATTACTGCTATTACGGCGGCGGTGCTCGTTGTGGCTTATCTGTTCGTTTTTAACACCTCGTTTTTCGGCGACAAGCTGAATATCGAAATCGCGACCCCGTCCGAGCTGCGCGCCAACAGCGTCGGCTTTTTGGTTTGCGGCGTGGACTTTGAAGAGGGAACAAGTCGCGCGCATCTTACCGACGTTCAGATGTACTTGAATTTTGATATAAAAGCCGGCAAAATCAGCATTCTTCAAATCCCGCGCGACACCTATATCACCACCGAGGAGACTTCCACCGGTAAGATAAACGCAATTTACGGGAGAAGCGAGTCATACGGCAAAAACGGTATCGAGGGGCTTGCGGAATATATAAATAACGCCTATAAGCTTCCGATAGACAACTATGTGACAGTGAATATGACTACGTTTAAAAAAATCATAGACGATATCGGGGGCGTTGAGGTGAACGTCCCCACCACTATCACGCTTGAAGGCGTAACGATTGAAGCTGGAACGCAAACGCTCGACGGAACGCAGGCGGAGAGGTTCGTCCGTTTCCGCAAGGGTTCCGGAACCTACTATGACGGATCTGACACAAAGCGTCAAAAAATGCAGCGCATATTTATGGCGGCTCTTGCCAAAAAGCTCAAATCCATGAAGATAAGCGAGCTTGTCAGCGTAATCACTCCTGCTGTCACCAGCAAAGAAATCGCCACGGATTTAACCCTGTCCAACATTAAAAACTATCTTGGCGCAATGCAAAATGTTGATTTATCGAATATGACGGTCGAAATGCTGCCGGGAGAAAGCTGCTATACTTCGTACGGTCAGTCGGTGTACACTCTGCACGCGCAGGAAACGGCGGACCTTTTAAATGATACGTTCAGACCTTACGGCAAAAAATATACCGTCGATCAGCTCATTATAGCCGAGCTGCAAAATACTACCGACAGTAATACAAACACGGGCGATGACTTTGACGATCTTTTGACTTCGGATTACATTCCGGGACTTAAAAAGGAAACGTCGTCGGAGGATGAATCGTCCGAATAAGAGGAAGGCAGGAGAGATATTGGAGTCAAAGGAGTTAACGCTTAACGCGGTAAAAATACTCGACAATAAAAAGGCGTCGAACATTACGGCGCTTAAAGTACGCGAGTTAACAATAGTTTCCGATTATTTTATAATCGCGTCGGGAACAAGCAGCCCCCATGTTAAAGCGCTGGCGGACGAAGTGGACGAAAAGCTGTCCGCGCTCGGTGTGAATCCGCTCAGAATCGAGGGCTATCAAGAGGGAAACTGGGTGGTCGTGGATTACGGCGAGCTCATCATCCATATTTTTGACTCAAAGACGCGCGAGTTTTATTCGCTTGAACGGCTGTGGGCTGACGCTGAACAGCTTGATCTTTCGGATATCATACAGTAGGAGTGAACACATCTTGAAATACGATTTTTCACAGATTGAAAAAAAGTGGCAGGGCATATGGGAGGAAAACAATACCTTTGCAGCGCTTAACGATTATACAAAGCCAAAATACTATGCGCTTGTCGAGTTTCCGTATCCGTCGGGACAAGGGCTGCATGTAGGTCATCCGCGTTCGTATACGGCGCTTGATATCGTTGCGCGAAAACGCAGGCTGGAGGGCTATAACGTTCTTTACCCGATGGGATGGGACGCATTCGGTCTGCCCACTGAAAACTTTGCTATAAAAAATAAGATACATCCCGAGATTGTAACAAGAGATAATATTGAGCATTTTAAGCAGCAGCTTAAATCGCTCGGCTTGTCGTTTGACTGGAGCCGCGAGATCAACACCACAGACCCTGCGTATTACAAATGGACGCAGTGGATATTTTTACAGCTTTTCAAGCGCGGTCTTGCTTATAAAAAGGAAATGTCGGTAAACTGGTGCACATCCTGTAAGGTCGTTCTTGCGAACGAGGAGGTCGTTAACGGCGTTTGCGAGCGCTGCTCCGGCGAGGTAGTTCACAAGGTAAAATCTCAATGGATGTTAAAGATAACCGAATATGCGCAGCGTCTGCTCGACGATCTTGACAAGGTGGATTATATCGACCGCGTTAAGGTGTCGCAGAAAAACTGGATAGGACGTTCGCAGGGAGCGGAGGTTGTTTTCTCTACTACTCTCGGCGATGATTTCACCGTTTACACCACCCGGCCCGACACGCTTTTCGGCGCAACATATATGGTAATTTCGCCCGAGCATCCGAATATAGATAAATGGGCGGATAAAATAGGGAACATAGACGAGGTTATGGCTTATCGCCGCGAATCGGCGAAAAAATCCGATTTTGAGCGCACCGAGGTGGCTAAGGACAAGACGGGCGTCCGTCTTGAAGGCGTTAAGGGCATAAACCCTGTTAATAATACTGAAATACCGATATACATTTCCGACTACGTGCTGATGTCTTACGGTACGGGAGCCATCATGGCTGTACCCGCGCATGACGAACGCGATTATGAGTTTGCGAAAAAATTCGGAATCCAGATGATTGAAGTGGTCGCGGGGGGAAATATCGAAAAAGAAGCGTTTACAGACTGTGCTCAGGGAACGATGGTAAATTCAGGTTTTCTCAATGGTCTCAGCGTAGACGACGCTAAAGCCAAGATGATTTCATGGCTTGAGGAAAATAAAAAAGGAAATTCGAAGGTCAACTTCAAGCTGCGCGACTGGGTATTCTCGCGACAGCGTTATTGGGGCGAGCCCATTCCGCTTGTTTATTGTGAAAAATGCGGCTATGTTCCCATTCCTGAGGAAGAGCTTCCGCTCATGCTGCCGGAGGTCGAATCATACGAGCCGACAGACGACGGTGAATCTCCGCTTGCAAAAATAGATTCGTTTGTAAACACCACCTGTCCTCACTGCCACGGTCCGGCTAAGCGCGAAACCGACACTATGCCGCAGTGGGCGGGCTCGTCGTGGTATTTTATGCGCTACTGCGATCCGGGCAACGCAAATGCGCTCGCGGCAAAAGAGGCGCTTGATTACTGGATGCCTGTGGATTGGTATAACGGAGGAATGGAGCATACGACTCTGCATCTGCTTTACTCACGCTTCTGGCATAAATTCCTTTACGATATCGGCGTTGTAAGCTGCCCCGAGCCGTACAGTAAAAGAACAAGTCACGGTATGATTCTGGGTGAAAACGGCGAAAAGATGAGTAAATCGCGCGGCAACGTCGTAAACCCTGACGACATTATCAAAGAGTACGGCGCTGATACCATGCGGCTTTACGAAATGTTTATCGGCGACTTTGAAAAATCCGCACCGTGGAGCTCCGATTCAATAAAGGGCTGCAAACGTTTCCTGGAGCGCGTTTGGAATCTGTCCGGTATGCTCACGGACGGCAGTGAATATTCAAAAGAGCTCGAGTGTGAATTTCATAAAACTATCAAAAAGGTCAGCGCAGATATTGAAAACTTAAAATTCAACACCGCTATCGCAGCAATGATGGCGCTTGTAAATAAAGTCTACGACAAAAAATCGCTGAACAAAAGGGAGTTTAAGGATCTGCTTATTATGCTCAATCCCTTTGCTCCGCACATAACCGAGGAGCTTTATCAGCAGGCGGACTTGGGCGGTATGCTCAACGAACAAAAATGGGTCGAGTATGATGAAAGCAAATGCAAGGACGACTTGATTGAAATCGTAGTTCAGGTCAACGGAAAGCTTAAGGCAAAGCTCTCAGCTTCCGCGGACATCGGAAAGGACGACGCTTTGGCATTGGCAAAAGCGAACGAAAAAATCAGTCAGCTTATCGCAGGTAAAACCGTTGTCAAAGAGATTTTTGTTCCTTCAAAGCTTGTTAACATAGTTGTATGCTGATTTTTGTGCAAAGTGTGGAAAGTATGCGTTTTGCTTGACAACTATCGGTTAATCATGTATACTGCTTATTGTTATATTTTGATATAATAATCTCTCGTCGTGAACCGCAGTCTTGCCTTGCAAGCCGCAGTGTGCCTGAGAGAGTGTTATAGCATCATTTTTACGCGCTTTGCCGTATCTTTTGTAAAGCTAAGCGTGAACTTGTGTTATAATAACCTCTGCCTTTGAGGCAAAGGGAGGGAATAGTAAATGGCAGAAATTCGTATTAAAGAAAATGAATCTTTGGACAGCGCTTTAAGGCGCTTTAAGAGATCCTGCGCCAAATCGGGCGTTCTTGCGGAGGTTCGCAAAAGAGAACATTACGAAAAGCCTTCTGTTAGACGTAAAAAGAAGTCGGAGGCTGCGCGTAAACGCAAGTATAAATAACGATATTATAATAAAAGGCGAGTGTAGTATATTCACTCGCCTTTTATTTATACTATGATTTGCATAAATTGCCGTAGACCGGCTACAATTATATGATAAAATTCGTATAACACAATGCTCTGTCAGAGATCGGACTTTACAGGATGCTCGCCTATATATTTCTCCAGTAGCATTACCGCATCGTCAACCAGCTTTGCGCAGGGACGTGTTTTGAAGTATTCAGGAGTTCGCTCATCCGGCGTAGGGTCGGTAGTGACTTTGATTTTCGCCTGCAAAAGTTCGCGGCATATGTAAGAACCGTTTATTCCCTTGAACGATTTTGCAAATTCCTGAACGCGCGCGTAATGCTCCGCTTTTGCTTTTTTGTTTTCGGGGTTTGAGTCGTAATACAAAAGTCCGAGTATTATACCTGCTCCGGAAACGGCGCCGCAGACCTCGCGCAGTCTGCCGAAGCCTCCGCCGAAGCTTGAGCAAAGGCGGGACATTGTTTCTTTATCTATTCCGACTAAGTCGCAAAACGCCATTGAAACCGCCTGACTGCAATTGTATCCCGATAAAAAAAGCTCCTGTGCTTTTTTTCGTCTGTCCATGATTGTTGTCTCCTTATTGATTATAATTACAATTTACAAATAAAATCGCGCAGTGTACTATGTTGTATATTGCAAACGGAATGCATTATTTTATCTTCATCCCCCATTTCGCCAGTTCGAGCATAATAGGCTGAAGGTCATGTACAAGCTCTGTGGTTTCATATAAAACCTTTATTGGAACCTCCATATATTCAGTACGCTTTACTAAGCCGCTTTGCTCCAGTTCTTTCAATGCTTTTGCGAGCATGGTGTTTGAGATTCCCTTAATGTTTCTCTTTAATTCGTTATAACGGGTTGCGCCGTTTGAGGTTAAAGAGCATAGTATAGCGATTTTCCATTTGCCTCCGACGGCTTCCATCGCTTTTTTGCAGCGGACACTGTTCTGTGCAGGGGCAGGGGCGCTTATGAACTGCGGTCATGGTAAATCCCTCCAGGTAATATATTCTTTACTTACTCATAAAAAATTGCGTAATTGACATGCATATACTCTGTACGTATAATTATATCAGATAAGAAAATATGAGTAAAGAAGATATTCGGAGTATGCCGGGATAACATCTTGGCTTTTGTGAAAGAAAGGAGTAATTATATGAGTATTTCGGTGAGGTATTTTTCCAAGACCGGCAACACAGAAAAATTGGCGAAGGCAGTAGCACAGTCTGCGGGATGCGCAGCTTTGAGCATTTCTGAGCCGTTGGAGGGCTATACCGATATTTTGTTTTTGGGCGCTTCGGTTTATTGCGGCGGAATAAGTCCGCGGGTAAAGGATTTCATTAGAGGATTGGATAAGTCGAAGATAGGAAAGGTTGCAGTGTTTTCAACGTCTTCTTTGGCACAGCGCGCTTTTTCACAGATAAAAAAAGAATTGAACAGAATCGGTATATCGGTAGATGAAAATAATTTTTATTGCAGAGGGCAATTTAGTATGCTGCATGCCGGTCGTCCTAATGAGGATGATTTAAGTGCAGCCCAAGCGTTTGCAGAAAAAATAATAAGGTAATTGCTTTTGATTAGTGATTTTATTCTTAAAGGGGGAAAACTTATGCTGAAAGTAAAAAAGAAAACGCTTTTAGCGATTGCGGGAATCGTCTGGTTTGCGGCGGGGATAAATATCGCCCGCATAGGAATAGCATCCTACACGGACTTTTTTACGTTTTTGAATTGTATGATTTCGTTAGTGATTTTTGTTTTGTTTGGTCTGATGTTTATTAAAATCAAGCAGAAGCATACCGCACGTATAAGAGGATACGAAGAAGAACGAAAATCTGTTTTTTGCTTTTTCGATATCAGATCCTATTTGCTGATGGCGTTTATGATGACGCTCGGTATCGTTTTGCGGTACGGCAATCTTGCGCCGCTCAGATTTATCGCCGTTTTTTACACGGGTCTTGGTACGGCACTGATGCTTGTGGGGGTTTTATTTGTAGTTGAATTTGCGCGGCGGTAAGACGGTAGTGGCATGGTATAAATTGATTTAAACAGGACGTATGAATGATATTTCATACGTCCTGTTTTTGTTTTCGGGATAATCATTTATTTAAAATCATGATTTAATGTTTTACTTTGTTTTTACAAGTTGTATCTTTTGCGCTTTACATACAAATATTATAATCAAGATGTAAGAACGAAATGAAGAAAGGTTTGAAAAATTTATCTTTCAAACATATTGTGTGAACGGAGGAAATTAAAATGAAAAAAATCGCAGCTACAGCAATAATTTTAGGTATGTTGGCGGCAAGCTTTGGCGGATGCAATTCCGCAGATTCAGGCGCTGACTCGAAAGACGCCGGCTTTGATACGTCTTCGGAGATAACGGTTGTAACCAGAGAGGAGGGTTCAGGCACGCGCGATGCGTTTGTTGAGCTTACAGGAGTTCTGTCAAAAGACGACGCCGGAAACAAAACCGACGATACGACAAAAGAAGCAAGCGTTATAGACGGAACACAGGCAGTCATGACGACGATTACGGGTGACAAGTATGCTATAGGATATATTTCTCTCGGTTCGCTTAACGACACTGTCAAGGCGCTTAAAGTGAACGGCGTCGAGGCAAATGCGGATAATGTTAAATCCGGCGATTATACGCTTCAAAGACCGTTCAATATCGCAACTAAAAAATCGGGCGTGAGCGAAACGGCACAGGATTTTATCGATTATATACTCAGCACCGAGGGTCAGGCGGTAGTCAGCGAGGAAGGATATATAAGTATTGAAGACACAAAGTCGTATACGAGCAAGAACCTTTCCGGCAAGGTTACTGTAAGCGGTTCGTCCTCTGTATCGCCTGTTATGGAAAAGCTCAAGGAGGCTTATACATCTCTTAATCCCAATGTTACGATAGAAATTCAAACCACCGACTCAACTTCGGGCATAAAAGACGCCATCGACGGCACCAGTGACATCGGAATGACCTCTAGAGAGCTTAAAGACGACGAGCCTGATTCGCTTGACTCGACCCAAATCGCGCTCGATGGAATCGCAGTAATAGTAAATTCCGCGAACACGACAGACGACCTTTCAACAGACCAGATAAAGAGCGTGTATACAGGTAAAATCACGGAATGGAATCAGTTCTAGAGCGGATACTGTAAGCTAAGAAAAGTCATCGCAGATACTTGCGATGACTTTTAACCGCACAAAGCAGGAATGAAAGGGATTTAAAGGTTTTCTTGCTCTGCTTTTAGAATTTCTTGTATCCATTAGGGGAAAGACTTATGAAAAAATTTAAAGAAGTATTTATGAAATATGTATTTCTTGCTGCGGCGCTGGTTTCAATATTTGCAGTAGTGCTGATATGTCTGTTTTTATTTGCAAACGGAATACCTGCTATGGGTAAGATAGGCGTGTTCAGCTTTTTGCTGGGCAAGGACTGGTCGCCCGGCAATACGCCTGCGAGCTACGGCATACTTCCTATGATACTCGGCAGCCTTTATGTGACGGCGGGAGCTGTAATAGTCGGAGTGCCGATAGGCGTTTTGACCGCGGTGTTTATGGCAAGGTTTTGTCCGAAAAAGGTATATAAAGTAATCAAGCCGGCAGTGGATCTTCTTGCGGGTATTCCGTCAGTAGTTTACGGATTTTTCGGTCTTGTTGTGCTGGTGCCGTTTGTAAGAGAGCATATCGGAGGCAAGGGAAGCAGTATTTTAACGGCTTCACTGCTTTTGGGAATAATGATACTGCCGACTGTTATCGGCGTTCTGGAATCATCGATAAGGGCGGTACCTAACAGCTATTATGAAGGTGCGCTGGCGCTGGGGGCTACGCACGAAAGAAGCGTGTTCTGCGCTGTGCTTCCCGCGGCAAAGTCGGGAATACTCGCGGGCATTGTACTCGGGATAGGCAGAGCAATAGGCGAAACAATGGCGGTCATACTTGTCGCGGGAAATCAGGCGAGAATGCCAAGCGGAATATTAAAAGGGATAAGAACGCTCACTTCCAACATAGTTCTTGAAATGGGATATGCGTCGGGACTGCACCGCGAGGCGCTTATTGCGACAGCGGTGGTGCTGTTTGTGTTTATACTAATAATAAATCTATGTCTTTCTGCAATCAAAAGGAGCTCGAAGTAATGGAGCGGATAAACAATGTGACAATAAAGCAGAGGCTCGCCGCATACAAGCGCAGACCGCTTTCGTTTATTGCAATGCTGCTGGTGGTTTTGGCGGCGTTGGCGACGGTGGGAATACTTCTGTTTTTGATTTTTTATATTCTTATAAACGGCATACCGTATTTGAAGCCGTCGCTGTTTTCTTTAAAATACACGCCGGACAATGTTTCGTTTATGCCGTCGATAATAAATACGGTGATAATTGTTTTTCTGTCGCTGCTGATTGCGGCTCCTCTTGGGATTTTTTCGGCGGTGTATCTCGTTGAGTACGCAAAGCGCGGAAACCGGCTGGTGAACATGGTAAGGATAACAGCAGAAACTCTTTCGGGTATACCGTCGATTGTGTACGGACTGTTCGGAATGTTGTTTTTCGGCACATATCTGCATTGGGGATATTCGATTTTAGCGGGTGCGTTCACGCTTGCAATAATGATATTGCCGCTGATTATGCGCACCACGGAGGAGGCGCTTAAGGCGGTGCCAGATTCTTACCGCGAGGGCAGCTTCGGATTGGGAGCGGGGAGGATAAGAACGATTTTCCGTATCGTGCTGCCATCGGCGGTTCCGGGAATACTGTCGGGAATAATTCTTGCAACAGGGCGCGTTATCGGTGAAACCGCCGCGCTTATATTCACGGCGGGTACGGTCGCGGAGATACCTAACAGCGTGATGTCCTCGGGGAGAACGTTGTCGGTGCATATGTACCTTTTGTCAAAAGAGGCGCTTCATACGAACGAATCGTATGCGACGGCTGTCATGCTGCTTGTCATTGTGCTTTTAATCAACATGCTTTCGTCTGCGGTCGCCAAAAGAATAGGAAAAAATAAAACGGACTCCCGCTGATAAGTTCCGAAGAAAGGAATATGTTATATGAGCAAAATCAGTATTAAAAATATGGATTTGTATTACGGCGACTTTCAAGCGCTCAAAAACATCCACCTCGATATCGAAAAAAATGCCATCACAGCTTTTATCGGTCCGTCAGGATGTGGAAAATCGACGCTTTTAAAGTCGCTCAACCGCATGAACGACCTTGTCGAGGGCTGTAAAATCACGGGCGAGATATCGCTTGACGGCACTGATATTTATAAGGATATGGACGTCAACCTTTTAAGAAAGCAGGTCGGCATGGTGTTTCAGCAGCCCAATCCCTTCCCGATGAGCATTTATGACAATATCGCATTCGGTCCCCG
>CAZHWR010000015.1:1454-38309 GCA_964536085.1 uncultured Oscillospiraceae bacterium | reverse complement strand
TTCAATCGTGTCGAGTTTTTCTTTCGCGCGGTAAATCGTCCGCGCGAATTTCGGCACGCTGCACCGAAACCGCCAAACTCGCGTCAGGGAGGAAGCTTTGTTTCAACTGTTAGTAAGCATTGCTTTCAATCGTGTCGAGTTTTTCTTTCGCGCGGTAAATCGTCCGCGCGAATTTCGGCGCGCTGCACCGAAACCGCCAAACTCGCGTCAGGGAGGAAGCTTTGTTTCAACCGTTAGTAAGCATTGCTTTCAACCGTGTCGAGTTTTTCTTTCGCGCGGTAAATCGTCCGCGCGAATTTCGGCGCGCTGCACCGAAACCGCCAAACTCGCGTCAGGAAGGAAGCTTTGTTTCAACCGTGTCGGGGTTACTATCAGAGGCAGAAGACAAAGATATAAAATGAAAAAGCGTTTAAAATATTCTGTATCTTTCGTTTTTTATATTGTTTCCCGCATCCGGCAGTAAAAAATCCAATTTCTGTATTGACAAATTGAAGCAATATTGATATAATTACTAATATTGTTTGCGGGTTTAGCTCATCTGGTAGAGCGCCACCTTGCCAAGGTGGAGGTAGCGAGTTCGAGCCTCGTAACCCGCTCCATTTTAACTAAAGGCGGTGAGGATAAAATCCCTCACCGCCTTTTGCATATTTTACGGAGGCGAATATGTTGAAGGGCGATCTTCATTGCCATACGAAATTTTCCGACGGTTCGATGTCGGTGTTAAATGCTGCGAAAACTGCGGAAAGGATGAAAATAGATTATCTTGCGATAACCGATCACGATACTATTGAAAGCTTCAGCGAAGTAGAAAGCGCTGATAAGTGTTTGAATGTTAATCTTATCAAGGGAGTGGAGCTTTCTTCTTATGATTACGAAAGAAAGCGCAACGTCCACATACTCTGTTACATGCCGGTTAATACAGATGAGATTGAGAAGCATTGCCGGGCAATGTGTAAAGCGCGCAAGGAATGTGCGGAAGAAATGACGCGGATGGTTGCGAAAAAATATCCCGTTATGTTTGACGATATTAAAGAGTACGCTGATGGCTCGTCAAGCGTTTTTAAAACGCATATAATGCATGCGCTTGCGGACAGGGGCTTTACAAGCTCGATCATAAGCGAATTGTTTTACGAGCTGTTCGATCCCAAAACAGGTAGCTGTTATCTGTCGTGTCCGTCGCCGGATGTTTATGATGTTTTAAGAATGGCTAAGGAATCGGGCGGGGCGGTATCGTTCGCTCATCCCGGTGAATACAACAGCTATGAGTTGTTGGAGGAAGTTTGTAAATGCGGACTTATAGACGCTATAGAAGTGTCTCACTCGCGTAATCGCGAAGGCGATTTGGAACGGCTTTCGGGTCTTGCCGATAAATTCGGACTTATAAAAACGGGCGGCTCGGATTTTCACGGCTTTTATTCACGGAGTCCTGTTAAAATCGGAATGTGCACGACCGATTCCGACAATATGAATAGGCTGCTTGCGCTTATTGAAAAAAACACACAGCGGCTCAGAAACGGTGAATAAGACGAGTATAAAAGGAACGGTGAATAAAAATGGACGTAAAAAAACGCGCCGTTGAGGCGCACAAGAATTGGAAGGGCAAAATCGAAATCATCTCCCGTGCAAAGGTTGAAAACGCGGATGATTTATCCATAGCATACACTCCGGGTGTGGCTCAGCCATGTTTGGAAATAGAGAAGAAGCCCGAGCTTTCATTTGAGCTTACAAGGCGCGGAAACTTAGTCGCCGTAATTACCGACGGCACAGCCGTTTTGGGGCTCGGAGACATAGGGCCTTTGGCGGCGATGCCGGTTATGGAGGGCAAATGCGCGCTGTTTAAAGAGTTCGGCGGCGTAGATGCGTTCCCGATTTGTGTTAACAGCAAGGATGTTGATGAAATTGTAAAAACGATCGAGCTTATCGGGCTAAGCTTCGGCGGAATAAATCTTGAAGACATATCCGCGCCCCGGTGCTTTGAAATAGAGGAGCGGCTCAAACAAAAGCTCGATATCCCCGTGTTTCATGACGACCAGCACGGAACGGCGATAATCGCTTCCGCCGCGCTTATAAATTCTTCGCGCCTTATTAAAAAGCCGCTTTCCGATATGACGATAGTAATAAACGGCGCAGGAGCGGCGGGAATAGCGATTGCGAGGCAACTGTTATCGCTGGGAATCGGCGAGTTGATAGTTTGCGATAAAAACGGTATACTCAGTGTGAACGATCCGGAGATAACCCCGGCTCAGAGGGATATTGCAAAGCAAACCAATAAATCCGGCGTGCAAGGCGCTCTTGCGGACGCATTAAAGGGCGCGGACGGTTTTATCGGGGTTTCCCGCCCCGGACTTGTAACAAAGGAAATGGTCGCTTCAATGACCGATAAGCCTATTGTTTTTGCGATGGCGAATCCTGTGCCGGAGATTATGCCGGACGAAGCAAAGGCCGGAGGCGCATATATAGTGGGAACAGGAAGAAGCGATTTTCCGAATCAGATAAACAACGTTTTGGCATTTCCCGGAATCTTTAAAGGCGCGCTTGCGGTGATGGCACGCGATATAACCGAAGATATGAAGCTTGCCGCGGCGTACGGCATTGCGGATATAATATCCGAAAACGAACTCTCGCCGGACTATATTCTGCCCGACGCTTTTGACAAGCGCGTTGCAGACAGCGTTGCAAAAGCCGTATCGGACGCAGCAAAGGCTTGATATCCTGTTAGGCCTTATGGAGTATGGCGGGAACGATATATTATTTACAGGAAAGGAATAAAAGAAAATGTTTATATATAAGACTAAAGGCGTATGTTCGAGGGCTATTCAGATTGAGCTTGACGGCGATATTATAAAATCGGTTCGGTTCGACGGAGGCTGCAGCGGTAATACGCAGGGAGTCGCTTCCCTTGTTGTGGGAAGAAAGGCGGACGAGGTCATAGGGCTGTTGGAAAACATCGATTGCAACGGACGGGGAACCTCATGTCCGGCGCAGCTTGCCGCCGCGCTTAAGCAGGCGTTGGATAAAAGAAAATAATCAGATAAAAAAATCCCGTCCGAAGCAGTTCGGACGGGATTTTTTTATTCGAATCAATTTATACAGAACGTGTTACTTTATTCGAACGTAAGCAACGGGTGCAAGCATATATGTGCTTCGGCGTACCGTTAACGACAACTTTTACGCGTTTAACGTTCGGCTTCCAAGCGCGGTTGCTTCTTCTATGTGAGTGTGAAACTTTAATACCGAAAGTAACACCTTTTCCGCAGATATCGCATTTAGCCATGACAGGCACCTCCTTCAAGCGTTTACCTTTTTCGCATAGTCAACATTCATATATTATCAGATACTGTCTGAAAATGCAAGTGTTTTTTAAAAATTGATTTTAATGTGTGTAAATGATGGTTTTCACTTGTAATTTTGGCTGTATGATTGTATAATAATTTATAAGTATTTTTCTTTTTTGCTTAATTATCGGAGGGCTTATGGGAATTTTCAACTTGAGCTTATTTGAAATAATAGCCGGTGCGATTTGTCTTATAATCGCATTGCCGTTTCACGAATGTGCGCACGGTTACGTGGCGTACAGGCTGGGAGATCCTACGGCTAAAAATATGGGACGGCTGACCTTGAATCCGTTAAAGCATATTGACCCTCTGGGCGCGATATCAATGGTGTTTTTCGGAATCGGCTGGGCTAAGCCCGTTATGATAAACCCGAACAATTTTAAAAACCCGAAAGCGGGTATGGCTATTTCCTCTGCGGCGGGTCCGCTTTCCAATTTGCTGCTCGCATATATATTTATGGTGCTTTATAAGTTCGCTTATATTTTTGCGGGCGCGGCTTTTTCGTCCGTATCTACGGCTTTCAGCTTTATACTTTCGCTTTTGTACTATCTTGTTATGATAAATATATCGCTCACAGTATTCAATCTTATACCTCTTCCGCCGTTCGACGGTTCGAGGATAATCAATTATTTTCTTCCCGAGCATTTGTATTTTAAAATCATGCAGTATGAAAATTATATCATGATAGGCATCTTTGTGCTTGTTTTTTCGGGTGCGCTTTCAAAGCCGCTATACTATCTGAACAGCTTTGTTTTCATGCTGCTTGACAAGCTTACGTTTTTTATGGGAGTGTAGTCTGTGGAAAAACTCAGTTTTAAGCTGGATTCGTTCGAGGGACCGCTCGATTTGCTTTTGTTTTTGATTTCAAAGCATAAGCTCGACATATACGATATTGAGATATCTAAGCTTCTTGAGCAGTATTTAAAATATATCGACGCTATGAAGGCCGCGGATCTGGACGTTGCAAGTGAATTTTTGGAAATGGCGGCGCGTCTTGTTTATATCAAAACAGCGGCGCTTTTGCCGAAGCACGAGGAAGTGGACGAACTTAAAAACGAGCTCACGGGTGAGCTGCTTGAATATAAAGCCTGCCAGGAGGCGGCGGAAAGGCTGAAGGAAAAAAGCGTGTACGGCATGCGATTTGAGCGCGAACAGGTGATTTTGCCTATCAACAGTACATATACCCGCAGTCATGAACCCGGCGAGCTTATATCAGCTTACGGCGCGGTTATAGGCAAGGCGAAAAGAAAGCTGCCGCCGCCGATTGCAAATTTCGGGGATATAGTCACAAAAAGAGTCGTTTCGGTCGAATCAAGAGTAATAGTGATTTTAAAAAGGCTTTATAAAAAAAAGTCCGCCGATTATGCGGAATTTTACAGTTCGGGCGACCGCTCTCAGCTTGTGGCGACGTTTCTTGCGATGCTTGAGCTTATCAAGGTCAGGCGTATAACGGTGAGCGATGATAACAAAACAGTGTTTTTCAACAGGGATTAAAAATTATATTACAAGGGAACATTATTGATGGATGATATTAAAACGTGCGCTGCGGCAGAGGCAGTTATATTTTCAAGCGGCGAGCCGATTTCAGCGGACAGGCTTTCGCAGGCGCTTGGCGTTGGCAAAAAAGAAATTAAACAGGCGGTTGACGAGCTGAAAAAGAAATACTCGGATGAAAACAGCGGTATTAAGCTTTTGTGCCTGGACGACAGCTATCAGTTTGTGAGCAGTGAAAGCTGTTCGGAATATGTCAAAGCGGCGCTCGAAATAAAGCGCAATACGCCGCTGTCAAATGCTGCTATGGAGGTTTTGGCTATCATTGCGTATAATCAGCCGGTCAGCAAAAGATTTATTGAACAGATTCGCTCGGTTGACAGCTCGCAGACGGTAAACAATCTGGTCGAAAAAGGGCTTGTTGAAGAAGCGGGCAGGCTTGACGTTCCGGGGCGGCCGATAATTTATAAAACCTCGCTCGGATTTTTAAAATGCTTCGGGCTTTCTTCATTAGACGAGCTTCCCGAGCTTCCGGGAGACGACGCGCAGATGATGATTGACGAGGTTATAAACGAAAGAAGCGAATCGGTAAAAGCCGACTGATTGCGTACAGACACGCGTGGCTTAGGAGGAAATTGCTGTGACGGCGCTTATTGTGATTTTAGCGATAATAGCTTTTTTTGCGGTGGTTTTATCTCTGTCAGCTTCTTTTCATGTTTACTACGACGGCGGCTTTGAAGTACGGCTGTTTTACGGTCCTTTTCTCTATAAGCTGTATCCCGCAAAGCAAAAGCCCGAAAAAACAAAAACGAAAAAGAAAAAGGGCAAAAGCAAAACAAAGGGCAAGTCGAAAACATCGGAAAAACAACCGCAGAAAAAAGAAAAAAAGGGCTTTTTTGAAACGGTATCGGAGGTTTTCGAGGTCGTTAAATCGGCTTTGGGTCCTGCAAAATTTTTGCTTAAAAAGGTAAGGATAACTGCGCTGGATGCAACGGTTGTCATTGCAACGGGAGACGCCGCCGAAACCGCAAAGCTTTACGGAGAGGTGTCGGCCGCGGTTTACGGCGCGGTGGTGGGACTTAAAAATTTAATTACAATACGCGTTAAAAATCTTAGCGTGGGGTATAATTTTGTACAGGATGAAAACACCTATAAGGTGTTTTTTAAAGTGAAAATAAGGTTAATATACGCATTGTGCGCTGGAGTCAGAATGTTGTGGAATTTGGTTTCCGATATTTTCAAAAAATCCGAGGCGGAGTCTGCAACCGTGCATAGCGCTAAAGGCACAGGACAATAAGCGTATATGGCAAATAAGGTCATTTATTCAGTCAAATAGCGACCTTTTAAAACATTAAAACCACTGATATAATGTTTTTGAAACAGTTCATAAAATTACGGTTTTTATGCGTGAATTTTATGGATATTATCAAAAAAGGACGGTGGTAATATGCTTAAAGGCACAGGTAAAAAAATAGCTTCTTTAATTCTTTTGGCAATGTTTACTGTTCAGCCGTTTTCAGATGCTGCGGCGATTGCGGAAACAACCGAGGGGAGTCTTTCTGTGAAAAAATTACAGGTCGACTATACCGAAAATCCAATAGGGACAGATAATCTTTGCCCGAAATTCAGCTGGCAGCTGAGCTCCGGACAAACCGACGTTATGCAGAAAAGCTATCGTATCGGCGTTTCGTCCAGTAAGGATAATCTTGATTCCGGTAAGTTCGATGTCTGGGACAGCGGTGAGATTCAGTCAGACAAATCATCTGATATTTCGTATGAGGGCTCTGCGCTTGAATCAATGACCCGATATTACTGGAGTGTCGCCGTGACTGACAACAAGGGCGAAAATGCGGTTTCAACCGAGGAAGCGTATTGGGAAACAGGGCTTTTGCAGCAGTCCGACTGGACGGCAGAATGGATTCGGTGCGAAGACAGTAATGAGCCTGACAATTATACTATTGATTTTGATATGACTATCGTTTCCGAAAACGCGGGATTTGTTTTTGCGGCGTATGATACAAGCAACTGTCTTATGTGGCAGTTCGGAACTAAAGAGCATGGCTCGTTTTATTTGCGTCCGCATGTATGGAGCGGCGGGCAAGCAAGCGTTATCGACGAAGTACCCATTTCCGAAGCTGTAGTTCCGCTTAGCCGGGCGCTTAACACTAAGCATCACGTTACCATCGCTGTTGAAAAAGATAAGATTTTCACCTATTTAAACGGTACTCTGATTGACGAGCGCGAATACGGCGCGGCGAAATTCGGGAAAATCGGTTTCAGGCAGTTTAAAGGCGGGACGTCTAATGAACAGGCGGTTTACGATAATATAGTCGTTAAAAGCGATACGGGTAAAATTCTGTTCAGCGAGGATTTTCAAAGCGGGTCAAATGCAAGCTTCGGCGCTGGAACTGTTTCGGGCGGCGCGCTCAGTATAAGCGATGCGTTTGTGCTTCAAACATCACAGGATAAGGGCTCTGCCCCAATGTATCGCAAAGCTTTCACCGCGGAAAAACAGATTAAATCTGCGCGGCTTTACGCCTCTGCTCTCGGCTTGTATGAAATTGAAATCAACGGCAGCAAGGTCGGAGACGACTTCTTTAATCCCGGCTGGACTGCGTATGAATTGAATCAGGACGATAACAACTATGTCATGTATCAAACGTTTGACGTAACCGATTATCTTAAAATCGGCGAAAACGTAATCGGCGCGGTGACGGGTCACGGCTGGTATTCCGGCAAGCTGTTCGTAACAGGAAACAACCGATACGGCGCGGCGTCGAAATTTCTTTGTCAGCTGCAAATTGAATACACGGACGGCAGTACTGCGGTTGTAGTAACCGACAAAAGCTGGCAGACTACCGCCTCAGGTCCGATTATATCGGATGATTTTCAGCTTGGAGAGTCCTATGACGCGCAAAAGGAAATGAGCGGCTGGTCAACGGCTGAATTTGCTCCTGATGAAAGCTGGATTTCGGCTACGGAATATGCTTACGACGGCGATATTATCGCTCAGGTGGGTCCTACGGTCAAGGCGATTCAGGAGTTTTCTCCGATTTCGATAAACAAGCTTTCAAACGGCGCTTACATTGTGGATATCGGGCAGAACATTGCAGGATTTGCCAGGCTGAACAACGTAGTCGGAAGTGCGGGAACGCAGGTAAAGCTGCGGTTTGGTGAAATGCTCAATGACGACGGAACGCTTTATACCGATAATCTCCGTTCCGCCAAGTCCACTGATTACTATACCTTAAAGGGAGACCAAAACGGCGAAACATGGCAGCCGCGGTTTACCTTTCACGGCTTCAGATATGTTGAAATCACAAACTATCCCGGCGAGCTGACCGTGGATTCTGTCACCTGTGTTGCACTCAGCTCTTTACAGGAAAGAACCGGCACGTTTGAAACGTCCAACGAGCTTGTAAATCAGCTTCAAAGCAATATAACATGGGGTCAGCGCGACAATTTTATTAGCGTTCCCACCGATTGCCCTCAGCGTGATGAACGTCTTGGATACACAGGCGACGGTCAGGTGTTCATACGCACTGCGGCGCTGAATATGAACGTAAATCGTTTTTTTGAAAAATACATGGCGGATGTTTCATCAAACCAGCGGTCGGACGGTGCGATAGCCGACTGGACTCCGAACTATGTTCCGAACGACAGTATGTGGTCATGGAGCGGAACATTCGGCACCTCCGGCTGGGGCGATGCGGTCGTAATAATTCCATGGAGTATATATGCCGCATACGGCAATACCGGTATTATCAAGGATAATTACGAAGCGATGCAAAAATGGGTCGCACGATATCAGAAAATGGGCGGAAGCAGGCTGATTGTCGACTCCTGCACCTACGGCGATTGGTTGTCGGTAAACGCAGAGACTCCGACCGACGTTATTTCCACCGGATATTTTGCGTACTGCGCAGATCTTATGTCAAAGATGGCGGAGGCTATAGGAAAAACAGAGGACGCAAGCGCTTACCGTCAGCTTTTCCTCGATGTGCGCGATGCTTTCAACAGGGAATTTGTGGATTCCGAAGCGCATGTAAAGGGCCGAACGCAAACGTCTTATTTGCTGGCATTGAAATTTGATCTTTTGAAGACGCAGTCTGACAGGGAAAAGGCAGCGAAGTATCTGGTGGACGATATCCGCTCTAGAGACTGGCATCTGTCCACGGGATTTTTGGGGGTTTCTTATCTTTGTCCGATGCTCTCAGAGATGGGTTATTCGGATGTGGCGTACAAATTGCTTTTGCAGGAGGATTATCCTTCGTGGCTTTACAGCGTTAATAACGGCGCCACCACAATTTGGGAGCGCTGGAATTCATACACTGAGGAAGATGGCTTCGGCGATGTCGGTATGAACTCGTTTAACCACTATTCGCTCGGATCGGTCGGAGAATGGTTTTACAATTACGTCGCGGGAATAAATTACGACGAAGAAAATCCCGGATATAAGCATTTTACAATCGCCCCTAATGTGAGCAGCAGCCTGAAATATGTAAATTGCAGTTACGAAACTGTTTACGGCACTATCGTCAGCAATTGGACTTATGACAAAGCAACCGGAAATACAGTTATTGAAACAGCAATTCCTGCGAATACAACCGCAACTGTTTCAGTTCCGGCGGACAGCGCCGATAAGATTACAATAAACGGCGCAAATACGGCGGACGGAGTGAGGTTTGCAGAATATAAAGACGGCAAAGCTATATACGAAGTCGGCTCGGGCAGCTATACTTTTAAAAGCGTTTATACGGAAGACGTCACAGTCAGCGTTGAATCGTCGCAGTTTGCTTATGTCAGCGTTAACTCAGGCGAGCCGCAGGAGCTCCCTATAGATATTAAATGCAAGCCGGGCGAGCAAATTACGTTGGAGCCCACTGTAATCAACGATATTGACTATTCGTTCAAAGAGTGGTCGGGCGATGTAAGCTCCGAGCTTGAAATGCTGACTATTACGCCTGAG
The DNA here is from genome assembly GCA_964536085.1 of uncultured Oscillospiraceae bacterium. Taxonomy (GTDB): domain Bacteria; phylum Bacillota; class Clostridia; order Oscillospirales; family Ruminococcaceae; genus CAZHWR01. Next base: position 28,514 of record CAZHWR010000015.1, on the reverse strand, counting down.
GAGGATATAAGCGTAAATCTTGATGTAGACGTAATTGCCGCTGAAAACCTTGCTTACGGCAAGACTGTCACTTCAAATTCATATATAACAAATGACAGCGCGGGCTGGAATATACGAAATCTGACCGACGGCAAGCTGACGTCAACAGATGCAAGCGCCGGATATACGTCGAACAGCAGTAAATCTCCGAGCGTGGATTATTGGGTACAGATAGACTTAGGTGAAAACACACTGTTTGACTGTATACGCCTGTATCCGCGCACGAATGCGCTCGCGAGCGACGGTACGACCTGCTCGTTCCCGAAGGATTTTTCTGTTGAGGTTAAAAAATCGGGTAAATCCGATTACACTACCGTTGCTCAGTACAAAGACTATACCGCGCCGTATAAAAAACCAGCGGTGATTGATTTGCAGGAGCTTGTTTCAGCGAGGTATATTCGTTTGCATGTTACAAGAGTTGGCGCTCCTCCGACGGGCGAAGACTATTATTTGCAGCTCGCCGAAATGGGAGTATATCAAACGCGCGAAAATACCGTGGATAAATCTGCGCTGAAAGCGCAGCTCGATTTGGTGGCGGAATATAAGCAGTCCGACTACACCGCTGATTCTTATGCAAAGCTTATAAGCGCGGTTGAAGCCGCAAACGCGGTTTATAACGATTCCGCTGTACTGCAAAAGGATATCGATGAGCAAACAAAGCTGTTGACCGAAACGATTGCAGGGCTGAAAAAGGCGGGAGATGTGAATGTCAGTGTGACCGTCAGCCCGACGAACATTAAGTTAAGCCGCACAAAGGTTAAGCTTAAAGTCGGTAAAGCAGTAAAGGTGACGGCGAGCGTTCTGCCTACAAGTGCGACAGATAAAACTGTCAAATGGTCGAGTAGCAATTCGAAAGTCGCAGTTTACGAGGAAGGAAAAATAACCGCTAAAAGGGCGGGAGTTGCGTATATCACTGCCTCAACAAGTAACGGCAGGACTGCAAAAATAAAGGTCACTGTTAATCCGGGAAAGCCAACCGCGGTTAAGCTTACAAAAAAGGGTAAAAACATAATTGTAAGCTTTAAAGCGCCTGATAAAACCGCTAAAAAATATCAAATCCGAATAAAGGCTCCCGGCGGGAAAACAAAGCGTGTAACCGTTTCAAAACGAAAATATAAAATTAAAAACGCAAAAAAGGGGATATACCGTATCAGAGTCCGGGGATATTATAAATCCGGAAAAACTGTGCTGACAAGCGGTTACACCGCTGCGAAAAAAATACGCTTTAAATAACAACGTCCAAAATTCGGACTGAGTAACAAGGCGCAGCGATCCGGTTCTATAAAAGAAAGGAAGAAGTTTATTATGAGTGAGCATCCAATTCAAGGTTTGATGGACACAGCTATGGAAAAGCTGCGCGAAATTGTCGACGTAAACACTATTATAGGAGACCCTATAGCTTCGCCTGACGGCACGGTTATCATACCGATTTCCAAGGTGTCGTTCGGATTGGGATCCGGCGGAAGCGACCTTCCCGCCAAGATTCAAAAGGACTTTTTCGGAGGCGGCGTCGGTGCCGGAGTTTCGATAAATCCTATCGCTTTTTTGGTCGTGTCAAACGGAAATGTTAAGCTTTTGCAGCTCAATTCCGAAGCTAATACTGCGGATAGGGTAGTGAATATGGTACCTGAGCTTATTGACAAAATATCCGAGCTCTTTGATAAGAACAGTTCCAAAAAAAAGGATAAGAGCGAAAGTAAGGACGAATAACAAACATAATTAAACCGCCTGCCCGCATAGTATTTTACGGCAGGTGGTTAATTTATGATTAAAAAGTGTTATATGACGTTGTGCGTCGCATTTTTTGCCGTGGCGTTCGGCGCACTTTTTTCGCATAATGCTTCGGCGCTTTCGGTCTCGGCAAAAAGCGCCGTTCTGATAGAAGCTGCCACGGGAAAGGTACTGTTTTCTAAAAACGAACGCGAACACCTGCCGATGGCGAGTACAACAAAGATAATGACCGCGCTGTTAACGCTTGAATCGGGAGGACTGGATAACGAATTTACTGTCGATCCCGACGCTGTAATGGTCGAGGGCTCTTCGATGGGACTGCAAAAGGGCGACATCGTCACTAAGCGTACGCTCGCGTACGGCATGCTTTTGCCGTCTGGGAACGACGCGGCTAACGCGGGAGCGGTCGCGGCCGCGGGTTCGATAGATAAATTTGTAGAGCTCATGAACGCGCGTGCAAAACAGCTTGGGCTTTCGGACACGAGCTTTGAAACTCCCAGCGGACTGGACGGGGAAAACCACTATTCCACGGCGTACGATATGGCGCGGCTTGCCAGAGCGGCGCTTTCCAATTCGGACTTTGCAAAAATCTGCGCGACGCGTACCGCGAAGCTCAGTTACGGCAATCCGCCGTATACACGGTATCTTTCAAATCACAACCGTCTGCTGCGCGAATACGACGGCGCAATAGGTGTGAAAACAGGCTTTACCAAGAAAGCGGGGCGGTGCTTGGTGTCCGCCGCGTGCAGAGACGGCGTTACGCTTGTGGCGGTGACGCTGAATGCCCCGAGCGACTGGAGCGATCACAAGGCGATGCTTGACTACGGATTTACAAAGGTAAAAACGCAGAATTTTTCGCCCAATCTGTCTGATATACAAATCCCTGTTGTGGGAGCGAAGGAATATTATGTTACCGTTACTGCGGGAAATATTGCAAAGGTGACATTCGGCGAGGATTATTACGAGAAGCTCGAAAGAAAAATAATAGCAAATAATTTTTTGTACGCTCCTATAAAATCAGGGGACGTCGTCGGCACGGCTGAGTATTTACTTGACGGCGTTACCGTTGCGAGCGTTACGCTTATAGCCGATAATGACGTAGATGAATATATAACCGAGATAAAAGTTGAATCGGGTGAAAAAATTTCGAAATTTTTTAAAAATATATGGTATAATGTAGTAAACTGGTTTAAAAGGCTTAAAAGCTTAAGCTTTTAAGCCTTGCTCGGTTTTGGCTTTTTCGCTGAAGGTAAGCCGCAAATTTTGGTGCTTTGCAATGAAGCTGTCAAAATTTGCGGTAAAAAATTTTCATCGTCTGAAAGGATTGTCAAAAACATTGGAACAGGTTAGACTTCAAAAATACATAGCCGACTCAGGCTTTTGCTCGCGCAGGAAGGCAGAGGAAATGATATCGCATAATAGGGTGAAGGTAAACGGTCATCCTGCGGTAATCGGTCAGAAGGTTTCGCAAGCAGATATTGTAACAATCGACGGCGAGCGGGTCGCCCGCCCGAAAAAGCGGGAGTTTATCTATCTTATGATGAATAAGCCGCGCGGCTATATCACTACGATGAACGATGAACGCGGCAGGAAATGCGTCGCCGATTTGCTGGACGGCGGCATAGGCGCGCGCGTTTTCCCGATAGGCAGGCTGGACGTTAATTCCGAGGGACTGCTGCTTTTTACCAACGACGGGGATTTTGCAAACGACCTTATGCATCCGAGCCGTCACGTTTCTAAAACCTACCGCGTGACCGTTCATTCCAAAGTAACTGAGGACAAGCTTGTGACACTTGCGGGGGGAGTTGAGATAGACGGACGGAAAACCGCTCCCGCGCAGGTGAGGGTTCTGACCGCAGAGCCTTCGCGAACTGTGCTGGAAATAATAATAAGAGAGGGCAGAAACCGTCAGATAAGAAAAATGTGCGAGGCGGTAAATTTGGACGTAGCGCGGTTAAAGCGAACCGCGGAGGGCCCGCTGCGCCTCGGCATGCTAAAGCCCGGGGCCTGCCGCGAGCTTACCAGGGAAGAACTGCGGGCGATAAGAACCGCAATAAAAAAACCGGAGAAATAATATGCTGACGATTTTGAAAACCGAAGATGCTTTAAAAATAGAAAATTACTGTAAGATGTCGGGAACAAAATGCAGCGGGGAGGTACGTGCGTTTGAAGCAAAGCTCGGAGATGAGCTTTGCGGATATATTTTATACCGTCTGCACGATGGCGCGTGCGAGATATTGTCAGTCGAATGTTACGGCGACGCTCCGCTTTTCGACGGACTTATAAGGTCGGTATTTTTTTCGGTCACCGAGTGCGGCGCGGACCTGCCTGTGAGGTATGACGATTCGGTTGATAAAGACCTGCTTAAAAGATACAATTTTATCAGTGATGATACATATTCCGTAAAATCAATGTTGGATTTTCTGAATAATTGTAAAAACTGTAAAAACTCGCATGATAACTGAAAAAATTGCTTGTTATTTTATTAACGCAGTAGTATAATGTTATTCGGAAAAATGATTTTTAATTTTGATAACATACGGCTTTATCCCGTCAGGGTTTTGCCAAAGCTAAGGAGGAAATATTCACTATGCCAGCAAGTAACAGCGAAAAACTTGTCGAGCTTAAGAACAAGGCTAAGGATACAAGCGCATATAAAAGGCTTGATATGCTGTTTGACGAAGCAAGCTTTGTTGAACTCGGCGGTCTTGCCAAAGCAGGCGGGGACGACTCCGGCGTTGTAACAGGCTTCGGATATGTTGACGGAAGCCCTGTGTACGCTTTCGCTCAGGATAGTTCGGTCGCCCGGGGAGCACTCGGAAAGACGCATGCGGAAAAAATCAAGAAGGTTTATGAAAACGCTGCAAAAACAGGGGCTCCTGTCGTTGCGTTTTATGATTCAAACGGCGTTCGTTTGAGCGAGGGAAATGCGGCGCTTGCGGGTTATGGTGAAATACTCGCTTCGGTCAACAGGCTTTCCGGCGTTGTGCCGCAGATAGCCGTTGTTTTGGGTACCTGCGCGGGCTGCTCGGCTATGCTCGCGTGCAGCGCAGATTTGCTTGTTATCGGAAAGGACTCCGAGCTGTTTTTGACCGCTCCTTTCACAAGCAAGGCAAACGGAGATCAAACCGAGGGAGCCGGTACTGCTCAAAACGCCGCTGAAGCGGGCGTTGCGAATATTGTTTGTGAAAACGACGAACAGGCTATCGCAGCTGTTAAAAATCTTCTCGGCAAATTACCGTCGAATAATTTGAGCCCTGCTCCGGTTTGCGAATATGAGCAAACGGCTGTCGCCGCGGCTTCGGCTGACGATATTAAGAGCGTTGCCGCCTCTGTTGCGGACGCCGACAGCGAGATTGAGATTTCGTCTGAATTTGCGTCGGTATACACGGCGTTTGCAACTGTTCAGGGATCGGCGGTCGGGTTGGTCGGCTCTAACGATAAGCTGGGCCAAAGCGACTGCGTTAAAATTGCAAGATTCGTAAGGCTGTGCGATGCGTTTTCGGTTCCTGTTATAACTTTTGTCAACACAAGCGGCTTTAAAAACACAGCCGCCGACGAGCTTTCGGGAAGCATCCAGAGCGCGGCGCTGCTTGCTCATGCATATGCCGAGGCGACAACGCAGAAAATAGCTGTTGTAACCGGCAAAGCCGTGGGCGCCGCGAACATTGCGCTAGCTGGCAAGGGTGCCAACGCCGACGTTGTTATCGCGTGGGCTGACGCGGTGATTTCCCCGCTTGAAAGCGAAACCGCTGTTGAGTTTTTTATGCACGATAAATTGGCCGGCGCTCAAAATCTTGCTGAGAAGCGCGCCGAGCTTGCAAAGGAATACGAGCTTACAGACGGCTCTGCCATAAAGGCGGCAGAGGACGGATATGTCGATGATGTTATTCTGCCTGAGCAGACAAGATTTGCAGTTATAAGTGCTCTTAATATGCTTGAGGGCAAGCGGATCACAAATCTGCCCAAAAAGCACGGCAACATGCCTTTATAAAAGCGAAAGTGAAGATTAAAACGATTAATTACAATTTATTTGTTTTAATCTAGCGATGTTTTCCTTTTAAAGAAAAACATCGCAAGGCATGTAACACTAAAATAGGATTTAAATATAAATCCCATCCATTTAAATATCAATCGGGAGGTAACAACCATGAAAAGATTTAATATAACAGTTAACGGCAGCGCATATGACGTCACCGTAGAAGAAGTATCCGGCTCGGCTCCTGCTTCCGCCGCGCCTGCTCCCGCTGCTCCGGCGGCAGCTCCCGCGTCTGCACCTGCGGCTCCCGCAGTAGCGCCTGCCGCTTCCGGCGGTACGCCTGTTAAATGCCCTATGCCCGGTACGGTCGTGGATGTTAAGGTCAATGTCGGCGACGCTGTTGCCGAGGGTCAGATCGTCGTTATATTAGAAGCGATGAAAATGGAAAACGAAATTGTTGCTCCGAACGCGGGAAAAATAGCTTCCGTTGCCGTTAAAAAGGGCGACTCCGTAAATGCGGACGACGTTTTGGTAACAATAGCATAACCTAAATAGGAATAAAATGCCTGAAAGCGGCTCTTTTCCCGCCTAAAGCGGCTGAAACCCTTGAAATGCGTCGGCATATCTGCGGCTTCCAGCTGCTTTTAAACGAAAAAATTTCTCTTTTTCAGGTGCGAAGCAGTTTTGCACAGCATAAATTTTTCTTAGACAAAGTTAAAAATCGTGGGAATACTGCCGTATTTCAAGATTTTTGACAAAGTATAAGAAGAATTTTGTTCGGCAAAACCGTTTTCTCCTTATTTAGATTAAGTCTAACATAACCGTTTTACAAGAAAGGAAGCATCGCTATGTCAAAGGTTAAAATTACTGAAACCGTCCTGCGCGACGGTCATCAGTCGCTTATAGCAACACGAATGACCACCGAGGAAATGCTCCCGATTCTCCCCGCTATGGATGAGATCGGATATTATTCCGCGGAGGTATGGGGCGGCGCAACATACGACTCATGCCTGAGATTTTTGGACGAGGACCCGTGGGATAGGCTTCGCACGATAAGAAAGCTCATGCCCAAAACCAAGCTTCAGATGCTGTTCCGTGGTCAGAATATGCTAGGTTATCGCCATTATGCGGATGACGTCGTTGAGTATCTGGTTCAGAAGTCGATTGCAAACGGAATAGATATACTGCGTATTTTCGACGCACTTAATGATATAAGAAACCTTGAAACCGCCATTAAGGCGACAAAAAAGGAAGGAGCGCATTTGCAGGCGGCAATAAGCTACACAACAAGCCCCGTTCACAACACCGAATATTTTGTGAACTATGCAAAACAGCTTGAAAGCACAGGAGCCGATTCTATCTGCATAAAAGATATGGCGGGTCTTTTAACGCCGTTTGGAACATACGAGCTTGTTAAAGAGCTTAAATCGGCAGTTAAAATCCCGATTCAGCTTCATTCGCACTACACCTCTGGTCTTGCGAGCATGGTGCTTTTAAAAGGCATTGAAGCAGGCGTAGACGTTATCGACACCTGTATTTCGCCGCTTGCACTCGGAACATCGCACGCTCCAACTGAATCTATGGTCGCGGCGCTCGCGGGCACCGAGTATGACACCGGACTGGACCTTAAAAAGCTGAACGTTGTAAGAGAGCATTTCGCAGCGCTTCGACAAAAATATCTCGACAACGGTCTGCTGAATCCGAAAATGCTCGGGGTGGACGCTAACACTCTGCTTTATCAGGTTCCCGGCGGTATGCTTTCAAACCTTGTTTCCCAGCTTAAGCAGGCGGGCAAGGAAGATAAGCTGGACGACGTTTTGCAGGAGGTTCCGCGCGTAAGGAAAGACGCGGGCTATCCGCCTTTGGTAACGCCGTCGTCGCAGATAGTAGGAACACAGGCTGTGTTCAACATCATCACGGGCGAGCGGTATAAAATGGTAACCAAGGAGTTCAGAGGACTTATCCGCGGGGAATATGGCAAAACCGCCGTTCCCGTAGATCCTGAATTCAGAAAGAAAATCATCGGTGACGAAGATCCTATTGACTGCCGTCCCGCAGATCTACTGGAGCCTGAGCTTGATAAGCTCCGCGCCGAGTGCGCCGAGTGGTCGGAACAGCCGGAGGACGTTTTGAGCTACGCTCAGTTCGGTCAGGTTGCCGTTAAATTTTTCGAAAACAGAAGAAACAAAAAATACGGTATAGACGGCGAACATGCTGATGTTGAAAACAAGGTTCATCCCGTGTAAAATACGAATAATTAAAACAGTAAAGGCTTCGGTGAATTTTCACCGAAGCCTTTTTTGCAATTTCGAGATTTGGATTTTATGGTTATTGGTAAAAGACAATAGCCGACAAGCAAGCCGAAAACACCGCGGCGTTATTCGCTTTTTGCATAGCTTTACGCTGCGTCAGCTTATCTCGCTGAACAATATGGCGCTTTTTTGCTTTCCGACGCGCTTTATCAGCCCCGCCGCAGTCAGGGTGTTCAGGCAGGAAAGCGCGGTGGAACGGTCGGTTTTTGCAAGCTTTGCAAACTGAGCGGAGGTAAATTCGTCAGGAAGATCGTTAGGAATAAAGCTCAAATAATCGCGGGGTGAATGAAAATACACCTCCTGCAAAAGCTCGGTCGGAACCGTATCGAGTTTTTTGACTTTATATCTGCGTTGTTCGTTGTTCTTTATAACGTCCGCTTTAATCATACATACGCACAGCGAAAAATTCTCGTCTGTAATATAATTTCTCAGGGAATAAAGCTCGTCGAAAATATTTATAAGCGACTGTTTCTTCGGCGATTTTCTGCGGCTTAGCACTTCGCCGCTTGCTTCGTCGATTTTAATCAGGTTTTTTTCAGCTATAATCGGATGCACCACCGTTACTGCACAGCAGGGCAAAAATGCGTCCAGCTTTTTTGCAAGCTTTGAAAGCTGCTTTGTCTGGATTTCAATTATGCCGTTTTCCCCGACTATGTCCGCGACAAAATCTCCGACTTTTATTTCTTGCGAATCGGCGTGCGGCTGGAAGTAGTTTTTGAAAACTGCGTGCATTGTTTTTTCGCTGAGCGTTCCGATTCCGTTTTGTGCTCTCTGTATTCCGATAACAGATCTTGCTGCCTCGGAAAAGCGTGCGGGATTAGAGTGGTCGGTCATACGGCTGTTCCCGTTTTCAATGCGGCTCATTGCTCGTCAAGCGTTTTATAAAACGCTCCAATAAATTCGTCTATGAAGACCTTTACTTCGGGAATATCCATCTTCAAAAGCGCCTTTTCCTGCGCCGCTTTTGCGCTTGCAAATTCTTTGTTTCCGGCGCGTTCTTCATCAATGCATTTTATAAGCGCCGCCAATTTATCCGCGGCTTTTATCAGGACGAGCGCGTCATCGCAGTCGCCGCCGGGCAGCAAAATATTTGCATATTCGCTTTTTAAATCTTCGGGAAGTAGTTCCAAAAGCCGCTCGGAAGCAGATTTTTCAACCCGCTTGTAAGCGGTTTTGATTTCCTCGTCGTGATATTTTATCGGAGTGGGGAGATCCCCGGTGATGATTTCGTTTGCGTCGTGAAACATACCTATCACGGCGAGCCTGTCGGTGTTGACATTGCCTCCAAAGCGTTTATTTCGTATCGTACCGAGCGCATGCGCGATAACGGCGACCTCCAGGCTGTGCTGGGAAAGATTTTCGGGCTGGGTGTTGCGCATAAGACCCCAGCGGTTGATATATTTCATTCTGAATATCATGGAAAAAAAGCTGGAAGACATACTGCTGAGCCTCCTTTAAAATAAGAATATAGTATTATATTAATATATATCGCGCTTTAAATCAAGAAAAAAGCCTCCCAAGGGGAGGCAAAACGGCAGGCTAAATGCCATACATTTGCTTTGCGTTTTCTAATGTCGCGTTCAAAATAGAGTCGACGTCGGTCTGTTTTATTTCCGCAAGCGCGCTCGCCGTGTGATAAATCATATCTGAAGTGCAGCGCTTTCCGCGGTGCGGAACGGGAGCCATATACGGACAGTCGGTTTCAACAAGCAGTCTGTTCATAGGGACCGCCGCCGCGGCTTTTACTGCTTTTTTAGCGTTGTTAAAGGTCACAACTCCCGTGAAGCCGATATACCAGCCGAGTGAAACAAGCTCCTTCGCGGTTTCGGCGGAGCCTGAAAAGCAATGGACAACGCCGCTATAGTACCCAACGGATTTTATGATTTCAAGCGTGTCGCCCATAGCGTCGCGCGAGTGGATGATAACGGGCTTTGAAAGCTCTTTTGCGAGCATCAGCTGTTCGGTAAACACCTTTTTTTGCAGCCCGCGCGGGACAGTGTCCCAGTGATAATCAAGTCCGATTTCGCCAATGGCGACGCATTTTTCACCGCATGCGAGCGAGCGAATTTCGTCAAGATAATTATCCGGAAGACCGAGCGCGTCCTCAGGGTGTATTCCCGCTGAGTAATAAAGCCGTTCATACTGTTCGCTTTGCGCTTTTGCAAGCTTTGAGGCTTCTATATTACAGCCGACATCGACGATATATGCAACGTCGCCCTCAAAAAGCCGGGTGAGCACCTCGGCCGCGTCGTTCGCGAAAGCGTCGTCGTTATAGTGCGCGTGTGAATCGAAGATGTTTTTTGCCAATTTACCGCACCTTGCTTCCTTCGGGAATACTGTCGTCCACAAATATTACCTTTGCCTGTTCGTCTGCGTCCGCCGCAAGTATCATGCCGTTGCTGACGACTCCGCGCAGCTTTGCCGGTTTCAGGTTTGCAACGACTATCAGTTTTTTGCCGATAAGATCTTCGGGCGCATACCATGCGGCGATTCCCGAAACAACCTGACGTTCGCCGTCACCGTCGTTTAAAGTGAGCTTTAACAATTTGTCGGACTTTTCAACTTTTTCGCATGCAATGACCTTTGCAACCTTAAGCGAGACTTTGCCGAAATCGTTGATGTCGATTATACCGTCGGCAGATTCCGCTTTCGGTTTGTTGACGGTTTTTGTTTCGGCGGCTTGGGCTTTTAGTTGCTGTTCTTCGATTTTTTTGCTCATCTGCGCTTCATCGATTCTCGAAAACAGAGGAGTCGCCTTGCCGACATGAACTCCGGGCTTTGTTTTTCCGAACGAATCAAGCGACGAAAATTCGGTTTCGTCCGCGTTTATCTGCGCGAATATCGAGTCGCATGACGAGGGCATAACAGGCTTTAACAGCACGGTGATGAAGCGTATAGCTTCAACAAGATTGTAAAGCACGGTTTTAAGCCGATCTTGTTTGTCTTCGCCCTTCGCGAGAGCCCACGGCATGGTTTCGTCGATATATTTGTTTGAGCGGCGCGCAAGCGACATAACGGCGCTGAGCGCGTCGGCGGTTTTGTATTCGTCCATCGCCGCAATATAGTCCTTTGCGGTCTCAAGGGCAAATTCAGAAAGCTCGGAATCTATCGGTTCGGGGGTGTTCGGCGCGAAGATTTCACCGTCGTGATACTTGTTTATCATCGCGACCGTGCGGTTGACAAGGTTGCCGAGAGTGTTCGCAAGCTCGGAGTTATAAAGTGTTATAATGTTTTCATAGGTGATGCTTCCGTCGTTGGCGTACGGCATTTCGGAAAGCAGATAAAAACGTATTGCGTCCACTCCGAACAGCTCGACAAGCTCGTCCGCATACATAACGTTGCCCTTTGATTTGCTCATTTTATCCTGCCCGAACAACAGCCACGGGTGACCGAACACCTGCTTTGGAAGCGGCTCGCCCAGCGCCATCAGGAATATCGGCCAGTAAATAGTGTGAAAACGCAGGATGTCTTTTCCGATAACATGCAGGTCGGCGGGCCAGTATTTTTTATACTGTTCGGACGAGCCGTCGGGCGAGTATCCCAAGGCGTTTATATAGTTAGTAAGCGCGTCAAGCCAAACGTAGACGACATGCTTTGAATCAAAATCGACCGGGATTCCCCATTTGAACGATGTTCTTGAAACGCACAAATCCTGTATGCCGGGTTTGATGAAGTTGTTTATCATCTCGCGCTTGCGCGATTCGGGAGTGATAAAATCGGGGTTTTCTTCGATGTACTTTTCGAGCTTGTCCTGATATTTGCTCATTTTGAAAAAGTACGCTTCTTCTTTGGCGCGTTTGACGGGGCGACCGCAGTCCGGGCAGCAACCGTCGACCAGCTGCGAATCGGTGAAGAACGACTCGCAGGGAACGCAGTAATGACCCTCGTAGTTGCTCTTGTAAATGTCGCCCTGGTCGTACAGCTTTTTAAATATCTTCTGAACGGATTTTTCGTGGTAATCATCGGTCGTCCGAATAAATTTATCGTACGACGCACCCATAAGATCCCATATTCTTCTTACCTCGGCGGAAACGTTGTCAACATGCTGTTTTGGTGAAATGCCGTTTTCCTTTGCAATTTCTTCGATCTTCTGACCGTGCTCATCGGTTCCTGTCAAAAAGAAAACGTCGTATCCCATAAGCCGTTTATAGCGCGCTATCGCATCCGTAAAAACGATTTCATAGGTGTTGCCGATGTGCGGCTTGCGCGAGGTGTAGGCTATAGCCGTGGTGATGTAATACTTTTGTTTCATATTATCAATCCTTTTTATGTTTTTCAGGCATTGTTTTGCTTGTTATGTTTGGAAATGCGGCGAGTAACTGCGCTAAAACGCGGACATGGTTGCTCTGCAACCACTGTTTTTATATTATAACAAATATTTTTCATAAATAAAACCCTATTTTAAATTTATCGGGGGTTTTTATAAAATGTGGCGGCTGTTATTGCATTAACACATTATTCATAGTATAATAATAACAATTAAAAACTTTTTGTTTTCAATTGTTATGCCGAGTTTTATTTTTTGTTCTGAAAAGAACAGACGCAAAAAAACTCGCGGCAGGGTGAGAAATTGAAGATCAATATAATTTGGCAAGAGGCAAAAATCATATTTTACCTCTTGCTTTTGAATTATCGAATAACCGGAAAGGGATGAACAAAAACATGGACTTTTCAATTTTAATCGCATTTATTTTCTATTTTGCCCTGGTTTTGGCAATTGGCTTTTATTTTTTCAATAAAAATAAAAGCGCTTCCGACTATTTTTTGGGCGGAAGAAACCTAAACAGTTGGGTTACGGCTATGTCCGCTCAGGCGTCGGACATGAGCGGCTGGCTTTTGATGGGGCTTCCCGCCGCGGCGTACATTTCGGGTATATCCGCGGGCTGGATAGCGCTTGGACTTGCAGTCGGTACATATCTTAACTGGAAATTCGTCGCCGCAAGATTAAGACGGTTTTCAGCGGCGTCGGGTGATTCAATAACTATCCCCGAATATCTGCAAAACAGATTTGCAAGCTCTTCGCCTGCGGCAAGAATTATCTGCGCCGTTATAATATTCATATTCTTTACCGTCTACACCGCCTCTGCATTTTCAGCGGGGGCTAAGCTCTTCAAACATGTTTTTGGGCTTAACTATGTCGCTGCTTTGACTATCGGCGCGCTGATAATAATATCTTATACTTTTGCGGGCGGATTCTCCGCCGTCTGCTGGACGGACTTTGTTCAGGGAGTAATTATGTTTGCCGCTATAATAGTGGTTCCGGTAATGGCTATTGTGAAAACGCCCGATTTTTCGATTGGGATGCTTGCAAATATAAGAGAAAATTTTCTCAATCCGTTCGCCGCGTCGGACTCAGGCGCCGTTTCAGTGACGGCTATCATATCAAATTTGGCTTGGGGACTTGGATATTTCGGAATGCCGCATATCATCGTGCGGTTTATGGCGATTAAATCGAGCGACATGATTAAAAAGTCCCGTATTATTGCTATGATATGGGTTGTAATATCGCTGTCGGCTTCTATAGCTGTCGGGCTCACGGGAGTTGCTTATCTTAATTCGGTGGGTGAGTCTTACGCGACTGCTTCCGCGGCGGAGGTAGTATTTATGGATATGATTATGCGGCTGGCTCCGGGATTACTGGCAGGTATACTGCTTTCCGCAATTATGGCGGCGGTCATGTCAACCGCTGACTCTCAGCTGCTCGTCGCGGCATCCGCTGTTTCTAACGACCTGTTTAAGCCGATATATAATGCCGTAACAAAAAAAGAACCGTCGGACAAAAAAATAATGTTGCTTTCCCGTGCGGCCGTTATAGCTATAGCTGTTATTGCCTATATTGTCGCTTTTGACCCGGAAAGCTCGGTTATGAATCTCGTTTCATACGCATGGGCGGGCTTCGGCGCGGCGTTCGGACCGGTGATATTGCTGTCGCTTTACTGGAAGCATATGTCGATAAAAGGCGCTGCGGCGGGCATGATATCCGGCGGAGCCACTGTGCTTATATGGGAAGCGCTCACCTCGGCAGGAGTCGGTGTTGTTTCGGATATCTATTCAATTATTCCGGGCTTTGCTTTGTCATTAATAGCAGTTATAGTATTTTCATTAACTGATAGAAATACAGATAAGCAAAAGCAGGAGGAGTTTTTTGAAAAAGCCAAGACATATGAACTTTAAATTTTTTAATGCACTATGTTCCCGATAAAGTTCAGGCGCTTGGAAACATTTCCTTTGCCGTCCAAAAGCGGACGGGTTGTTGAACTGCGTCGGTATACCTGCGGCTTTTATAAAAATTTCTCAGTTTCAGTATTGAAGCGGCTTTCTCTATGTTGCGTTTAAGTATATATAATAAATAATAAACTTTTATTCTTTGTTTACAATTGTGCATATTATGTTTGATAAAATATAATAGTTAAGTATTCTGAATTTGCCATAATTCAGACGTTTGGAGGCAGTTAAATGATTGAGGTAAAAAACCTTACCAAGTATTACGGCAGCAAAATAGCTTTGTCAGACGTCAGCTTTACCGTTAACGAGGGCGAGATTCTGGGCTTTTTGGGGCCGAACGGCGCGGGAAAATCCACGGCGATGAATATAATCACCGGGTATCTTTCTGCCACTAAAGGTACCGTTACGATTGACGGATATGATATTTTGGAGGAACCCACAAAGGCAAAAAAAATGCTGGGCTTTCTTCCCGAACAGCCGCCGCTTTATATGGATATGACGGTTAAGGAATATCTGAATTTCGTTTATGATCTTAAAAATTGCAAGATTCCGAGGCAGTCGCATCTTTCGGATATCTGCAAAATCATCAAGATCACGGGCGTGTACAACCGTATGATAAGAAATCTTTCCAAGGGATATAAACAGCGCGTCGGAATCGCTCAGGCGCTTATCGGAAATCCTGAAGTTCTGGTATTGGACGAGCCCACCGTCGGTCTTGACCCGAACCAGATTATTGAAATCAGGAATCTTATCAAAAAGCTTGGAAAGCGTCACACGGTTATATTGTCATCGCACATTCTGCCGGAGGTTCAGGCGGTTTGCGACAGGGTAGTGGTTATAAGCAACGGCAAAATAGTCGCGGACGACACGCCGGACAACCTCGCCAAAAACCTCACGGACTACAGCAGATACAATGTTCGCATTGAGGGCGGCGACAAGAACGAAATCAAAAAGATGCTTACTGCTATTCCGAATATGCATGCGGTCACATTGCTCGGCGAGCGGGATAAGAACACCTATGAGTTCACTGTAGAAGCGGATGAGTCCAAGGGTACGGATATCCGAAGAAGCGTAGCTTCCGCGGCCGCAAGTCAGGGCTATTTGATTCTT
This sequence comes from uncultured Oscillospiraceae bacterium, assembly GCA_964536085.1. Classification (GTDB taxonomy): domain Bacteria; phylum Bacillota; class Clostridia; order Oscillospirales; family Ruminococcaceae; genus CAZHWR01. Next base: position 13,118 of record CAZHWR010000015.1, on the reverse strand, counting down.
GGCTTGCAAAGCGCCGATATGTCGCTTGAGGGTGTGTTCCACAAACTCACAAACGGCGAGCAGGACTCTAAGATAAAAGATGCAAAGGATATTAAGAAAAGCGAAAAGCTCCGTAAAAAGCTCAGTAAGCAGCTTGAAGAGACAGAGAAAGAAAAAAAAGAGGATGAAAATCCTGATGAAAGCGGTTTATCCGAAGCAGGAGATCAGACTGAAAACGGCGAAGACACGGCGGACGAATCCGCTGAAAACGGGGGTGAAGAATAATGCTGGCAATAATGAAGAGGGAGCTTAAATCATATTTCACTTCTATGATAGGCTGGATAGTACTGTTTGTGTTTTATGCAATTTCGGGCGCTGTGTTTTATTTGACCTTATTGTCTGATATCGCGGATTTGCAGATGGTGCTTTATGTGATGCTTGTCTGCGGTCTCGTTGTGTCGCCTTTGCTGACAATGAGACTTTTAAGCGAGGAGAAAAAACAGAAAACCGATCAGCTTTTGCTTACTTCTCCCGTTAATCTTGGCAGTATTGTTATGGGCAAATATTTTGCGGCTCTGATAGTATATTCGATTTGTATTGTCATGTCGCTGGTTTATGCGTTTGTTATCGGACTTTATGCGGACGTGGCGTGGGTCACGATACTGCTCACGTTTGTGGGTCTGCTTTTGTCAGGCGCAGCGCTTATAGCCATAGGGCTGTTTATGTCGTCGATAACCGAAAGCCAGATAATAGCTCTTGTGTGTTCGTATGGATTTATGCTGTTGATTTTAGTACTCGCAGTCATCAATGCAAACATATCTATAACGTGGCTGAACAACATACTCACACAGATTTCATTTTTCGACAGATATACAAGCTTCCTCGAAGGCATACTCAATATTTCCGACATTCTGTTTTTTATAAGCGTTGCAGCGGTGTTTAATTTCCTGACTGTAAGAGTGCTTGAAAAACGGCGTTGGAGCTGATAAAGGAGTAAGTTTATGAATAAAAAAGATGAAATACAGGAACAAAACCTCGAAAACGAGGCGGCAAGCGCCGGGCAGACAGAGGCTCGGGCGGTAAACGCGGAGGCTCAGCCCGATGTTGCCGAACAGGGCGCGCAAAATGATGAAAGCGCCGAAGAATTGGCTGACGCAGATATCGGATTAAGCTCGGAGTCTGCGGACGGCGAACAGAGTTCGGTGGATGAGCCGAAAGGTGAAAATGGCGGCAAAAAAAGCAAAAAAGCCAAAAAGGGCAAAGCGGAAAAGAAGCAGAAGCAGTCGTTTGGGCATAAGTTAAGATACGGCGCGCTGTCAACCGGCATGGTGCTTGTGTTTTTGGCGGTGGTAATCGCGGTAAACGCGGTCGTAACGCTTCTTTTGGAAAGATACCCTATATCCATCGATGTTACTAACGATAAAATTTACGAGATGAGCGATACGACCATCAACTATATCAAGGATATAGACATGGATATAGAGGTCACGATACTCATGACTAAATCGGAGTTTGAGAGCTTTTTAACAAGCTATGGCGGCTCCAGCTATATAACTCAGACCGAAGAGATGTTCAAAAAATTCCAGCAGTACAACAGTAAAATAAATATCAGGTTTTTAAGCGTTGAAAAGAATCCTGATTTCATTGCGGAGTACAGTTCGGATAATTTGACTACCGGAAACATCGTTATTCAAAGCGATTTGCGATACAAGGTTACAACGGTATACGACCTTTACAACATTGAGCTTGACGAGACAACTTATTACACTACGGGCGAAACGTCGTATGTTGTAGAAAGCTCAAATGTCGAGGATTCGATGTTAAGCTCGCTCATGTTTGTTACCGACGAGGACCCCGTGCGCGTGGCGGTGATAAAAGGTCACGGTGAGTCTGATTTCAACTATTTAACAGATGTTTTGGAAACGAACAATTATGAGATCAGCGAATTAAAGCTCATATCTGAAGATTTGACCGACAAACTGGACGCGGTTGTAATTGCGGCTCCCACTCAGGATTTTACCGACGCGGAGATCAAAAAGCTTGACAAGTATCTGAACAATGACGGCAAGTTTGATAAAAACCTTATCTATCTTGCAAGCGCTGAGCAGCCCGAGCTTCCCAAGCTTGAATCATATCTTGAGGAAGAATGGGGCGTTTCGATAGGCGACGGATATATTATGGAAACAGATTCGGATTATACTTACGGAAGCGGAGAATATCCGTTGCTTGCGTATGTTGACGAGGACTATTCCTCGGTTATTTCCGATACGAGCAATATGCTTCTTTTAGGCTCAAAGGTACGTCCGCTGACAGCGACATATACCGAGACAGGCAACCGTTCCACATCTATACTGTTCCAGACACAGGAAACGGCTGTCGTTAAGCCGTCAGACGCCGGCGACAACTGGAAGACCAAAAACGGCACAAAGGCAAGCTATGCCGGTGGAATAATGTCTGTCAGAACATCGGTCTATAACAATGAGGACGTACAGTCAAACGTTGCCGTTATCGGCTCAATAGACATAGCCGATGCATTGTTCTATTACTCCTCTACAAATCAGCAGTATATAGTAAATATGTTCGATGTTATGACCGAGCGCGATTCGGGTATAACCATTCTTTCAAAAACCATCGGCTATAATCAGATGAGCCTTACGACCCAACAGACTAACGTTATGGGAGTAATATTCATCGGAGTTATTCCGATAATATGCATTTTTATAGGCTTTGTTGTTTGGCTTCGCAGGAGGCATAAATAATGAAGAAAAAAGTTGTTTGGTTTTCCGTGGGCTTTGGAATCATCGCGGTGCTTGTCGTTGCCATTGCAGTTTTGTTAAGTATAGACCCGCCGTCGGACACTGACGCTTCCGCCAGTGAAAGCAGCTCTGTTTATCTCGTTGAAAAGGATGAGGATTTGTTGACTGATATCACAGTCACGAATAAAAAGGGCAGCTTTAAGGTCGAATACAGCAGAGATGAATTTGTAATTAAAGAGCTGAGCGATTATGAAAGGCTCACAGATAATTACAATCAAATCGTGCAGTATGTAACAAGCCTTGCGGCAAAGCAGACGGTTGAAAAGAATCCTAAAGACCTTGAAAAATACGGGCTTAACGAGCCTCAGTCGACCGTTTTGGCAAACTATTCGGACGGCAGTACGTTCGAATTGCAGGTTGGCGATAAAGGACCTGACGGAGAATCGTATTACGTTAAAAAAGCAGATGAAAACGCGGTGTATCTTTTGAGCGATGCTAAGACTGCAAGATTTCTGGATTCAAAGCTCGATTATATCAGCACTGTTTTGACTACTGAAGATGATTTCGATACTGAAACAGTGACCGATGAAGACGGTGAAGAAGAGGAACAGACGGTATCTCCTGAGATAAACAGCTTTACAATCATAAGGAATGATTTGGATGATCCTATCGTATTTGTCCCGACTAAATCCTCTTATTCCAACGAAGAGCTTACTTCTTTAGAATGCATCTATCAGCTTTCAAGCCCGTTCAATGCGAATCTCGACAGCGACGAGGGTGAAGAACCGGTTTCCCTGTTTTATGCGATAAGCGCCGAAAAGGTCGTGGCTATCAATATTACCGAGGAAAAATATGCAAAATACGGATTTAAAAATCCGACGATGCAGCTTATTATGGATGCCAAAAAGAAAAAATTCAGCCATACCGTGACTGTCGGTTCGGCAATCACAAATAAAAAAGGCGAGGTTTTAGCATACTACTGCATTATCGATGATAACGATGTTGTATACAGAGTGGCGGCGGATGATTTGACCTGGCTCACCCTTGACGTCAACGATATTTTGTCGGATTATATAATCAATCCCGTGCTGGACGAGGTCAAGTCGGTAACCGTTACGTTTGAAGACGAAACATATACGTTTAACGTTTCGGGTACCTCCGGCACCGACAGCAGCGATACCGATGATGAAACCGAGAGCGCGAATGAGGAGGTTGAAAGCACATCTGACGACACGTTGGAGGTCAAATACAACGGCAAAGAGCTTGACACCGATAAGTTCAGAAATTTTTATATTTTCCTGAACAGCCTGACGTCCACCTCGACGGTTGATGAGGAGCCTGACGGCAGCCCTGTAATGACTATAACTTATAAATACAGAAGCAAGAACAGGTCGTCTGACGTTGTCGAACTGATACCGTACGGAAACAATAAGGTCGCGATATCTTTAAACGGAGACACTCATTTGGTTGCCCGTTCGACCTATGTGGATCGCGCGATTGAAAATGTTGAAAAGCTTATAAACAATAAAGAAATAAATACCTATTGGTGATAATTTTGTTTAAATAAACTCTTTCACCCCGGCATAGCCGGGGTGATTTTTTCATATTTGGACGTTACAGAGAAAATATAGGTAAAACTCCTTTATTACGTCGGGGTTAAGTCTGTATTGGAATTTCAGGTAAATTCCTTCTTGCCAATACGGCGCGTTTGGGCTATAATTTGATTATGGAAATTTAAAGTAATTGTTTTTTGCATCGTGGCAGAGAAAGGATATTTATGAAAAGAAGAGGCAGTATTTCGGCTCTTTTTACAATACTAAATATGTTTTTGACTGTGGTTGTGCTTTTGGCGGGGTTAGTGTTTTACGCAGGATATCTATTCGGACGCTCTGATGGCGGAATTGTTACGGCATTTGGGTATTCGTTTTTCGTTTCGGATGAAAGCGATGTGCAAAATTCGGTTAACAAAAACACGCTTGTAATCTCAAAAATCATTACGCCGCAGGAGCTTATAAACGGCGAGCTTGTCACTGTTACCGCAAGCGGCGGCGGACGTTTCACTGCGCATTATTATAAATCGGCGGTGGGGGAACAGAAGGTTTATCTGTTTTCAAAAGCGGGGAGCGAACAGACTATTTCGATGAACGTATCGCAGATACAAAGCGTTCATCTTCACAGGTATCATTCCGGGTTTATCGGAAAGGTGTTCAAGGCTTTTTCGGACAATAAAAAAACATTTTTGATATCCGAAGCCGCACTTATGGTGATATTGTTGGTTTCGCTTGTTGTAGTGATTGCCCGCAGGGAGAGCTTCAGAGTCCCAAAAACCGAGGGCAAAGCGGCGGCTCAGCTTGATATAAACGAATTGATTACCGTTGAACACGACGTTGAATTTGAGCACGGACAAGATATTCATAAGGATTGACAGTAAAAAACCGCGAAGCTTTTGCCTCGCGGTTTTTGCGCGTATTGGTTATACGGTTTTATGCGGCGGAAAATATAACGTTCAGTATAACGGTGCACACAGCTCCCGGAATACCCAAAATTGCGGAAACTAAAACGGTGAAAATATTTATCTTCACGGAGAATCCCGCGAAAATCGATATCGCTTTTGCGGCGGCGAGCGTCGCTGCGCCGCTTCCGGCACCTATGACGGCACTTTTAAGCGGCTTGCCTGTTGATATATAGTAAACCAGCATTATAATGCCGGAAAGCGCGATAAAAATTGTAAGTCCAATGTCGAAAATGTCCATGATGCCGTTCCTTTCTGTTGCTTAAGGGTATGATCTTTCGGTTTTAGCAGTCTTATCCGCAATGGCCGGACAGGATGAAAAACGCAAGTTTTCCGTCTTTTAGCCGGTTCGTTCCAACTTGGCCTGTTTTTGAAACGCACATCGTATGTGCGAATCCTTTACTTTTTTGAGCAGATAGCGGTATTTTGACTGCAAGGCGGAAAGCTCGTATATGCACGCGTCGGTCAGATCCTCATCCGACAACAGGTTAAAGCGTTCGTTGCAGGCTTCTATCTGGTCTCGCAGGCTTGAAAGTTCCAATATCAGCCGCTCGTCCTCGTTCGGCGCGGGCTTTGCAAGCACAAGCCTGAGCTTCTCGGTCGACTGCAAAATAATTGATTTTACTGAAAACATTATTTGTAGCACCCCTTGTTATAAGTCTATGCCTGTATTTTTGCCGAATATTCACATTTTAATCATTTGACAACACAAAAGCTGTAGGGTATTATATTTTATACAGGGCGAGCCGTTCCGGGCGCGCTCCGTATCGCCGCGCCCGAATTTTGATACGGCGGGCGATAACCGAAAAAGCGGGAGATAAAATTATGAACGATATTTTTAAGCTGTTTGAAAAGATAAAATCGCCGCGCGAAGCTTCTGCGGGATCTATAGAATACATTGTTGCGGGGCTTGGAAACCCCGGCAGAGAATATGAATACACCCGCCACAATGCCGGATTTCTGGCAGCGGACAAAATCGCGGAGGACGCGGGCGTTAAGATAAGCAGGCTGAAATTCAAGTCGCTCACAGCCGAGGTCACGCTGGGAGGGCACAGATGCTTGCTTATGAAGCCGTCTACTTATATGAATTTGAGCGGTCAGGCGGTGTGCGAAGCGATGGAGTTTTATAAGCTCCCGCCCGAAAAGCTGATAGTTTTATTCGACGATGTTTCGCTAGAGCCCGGAAAGATTAGAATCAGGCGCAAGGGAAGCGACGGAGGACATAACGGAATAAAAAACATCATATATTTATCAGGCTCCGACAACATCATGCGGGTAAAGATAGGGGTGGGCAAAAAGCCCGACCCGCGTTACAATCTTGCCGATTGGGTGCTTTCTAAGTTTACAAACGACGAATTTGCAATGCTTGAAAAGGCGCTTTGCAATGTAAGCTCTGCGGTTTCGCTTATGGTCAACGGGAATATCGACCTTGCGATGAACAGATATAACAGTTAAAAGGAGTATATTTGTGAAATTATACAGTTTGCCGCTTTTGCAGTTAGATGAGTACAAAACGGTTGTTGATTCAATAAAAAGAGGCGCCCTGCCGTGTATGACGGTGGGGCTTTCCGCGGTTCATAAGGCTAACTTTATCTCTTCAATCGCGCAGGAATCGGACCGTCCTATGCTCATAATCGCGCCGGACGAGCTCATGGCGCGTAAGCTGTGCGACGACGTCAATGAAATGTCAGGCGGAGAGACGGCGGCGTTTTATCCCGCGAAGGAGCATGTGTTCAGAGACGTTCAGACAGCGTCCGGCGAATACGAACAGCTTCGGTTGAGCGTCCTTGCGCGTCTGGCTGATAAAAGCTGTAAATTAGCCGTCTGCTCGGTGGACGCGGCTATGCAGTACACGATTCCGAAAGCGGAGCTTTTAAGCCGCACTGCGAGGCTTTTTATCGGTATGGAGATACCAATAAAAAACGCTGTGGAAATTCTTGAAGCGGCAGGATATATTAAACGTCCGCAAGTCGACGCGGCGGCGCAGTATTCTGTGCGCGGCGGGCTTATCGATGTTTTCCCGCCTTACCGCAAGACGCCTGTGAGAATTGAGTTCTGGGGCGACGAGATCGACACTATAAGTGAGTTTGACTTAGACACTCAGCGCAGGACAGCGCAGCTTGACGAGATTAAAATATCTCCGGCGGCGGAGGTTATATTTAATTCAAAGCAGGATTTTATCGATAAGCTGAGCGCTTTGGGTGAAAGCTTAAAAGGTAAAAAATCGGCGGACGGCTGCCGCGCGAGTATATTAAAGGATATCGAGAAGGTATCGTCAGGGCTTAAGCTGTCGTCGTGCGACAAGTATCTGTTTTGCGCGTACGACGAAAAAGTCACGGTCATGGATTATTTTTCCGAGCCGCTGGTGGTTTTTGCAGAGTACAGCGACTGCCGCGAGCGCGCGGCGGGAGCATTTGCGCGCCATTCGGAGGACATTAAGATTCTGCTTGACGAAGGAGAGATAAGCGAAAAAAACTGCGAGTTTTATCTCGAGCCGGACAGCTTTTTTGCGCTTGCCAACAAAAACGGAACGCTATATTTTGAGGCGTTTGCACATTCGGTGCACGGCATCAGACCGAAAACACTCGTGAACGTAAACGCTGTTCAAAATTCGGGCTGGAGCGGAAGCCTTGCGGCTTTGTGCGAGGAGCTTTCGCCGATGATAAAATCAGGATACTGCTGCGCTGTTTTGTCCGGCACCAAAAAATCGGCTGTTACGCTTGCGCAGGATCTGAATGCGGCGGGTATTGGCGCGGATTATGTAACGGATATCGATTCGCTAAAGGCGGGTAGGGTGTATGTTTTACACGGTAGCCTGTCGGCGGGATATGAGTATCCCGAAGCGAGATTTTCGCTTATCAGCAACACGTCTGCGCGGGCGTTCAAGATAAACCGTTCAAAAAAGCGCAAGGGCGAAGAAATTAAAAGTCTCAGCGACCTGAATAAGGGCGATTTAGTCGTCCATGTTTCGCACGGCATCGGCGTGTTCGACGGCATCAACAAGCTGGATCTTCACGGCGTTAAAAAGGATTATATAAAGATAAAATACGCCGGAGCGGACACACTATATGTTCCTGTAACGCAGCTTGATTTGGTTTCAAAATACATCGGACCGCAGGAAAACAGTCACATTAAGCTAAACCGTTTAAATTCAGGCGAGTGGCAGAAAACAAGAACGCGGGTCAAAGCCGCAGTTGCCGATATGGCGGATGAGCTTATAAAGCTGTATGCCGCTCGTATGCAGACAAAGGGATTTGCTTTTTCCGAGGACGACGAATGGCAGAAGCAGTTTGAGGAGCATTTTCCGTATGAGGAAACCGATGACCAGCTTGTCTGCGCCGAGGAAATAAAGAAAGATATGCAGCGCCCCGTTCCGATGGACAGACTGCTTTGCGCCGATGTGGGCTTCGGAAAGACCGAGGTCGCGCTTCGGGGCGCGTTCAAGTGCGTTATGGATTCAAAGCAGTGCGCGATACTCTGCCCGACGACGATTCTCGCGTGGCAGCATTATCAGACTGTTATAAAAAGAATGGACGGTTTTCCGATTAACATAGCCCTGCTTTCGCGCTTCAAAACGGCAAAGGAGCAACGAGAAACTATCAAGGGGCTTAAAAACGGAACGGTGGATATTGTTATTGGCACACACAGGCTGATACAAAAGGACGTTCAGTTCAAGGATTTGGGGCTCGCCATAATCGACGAGGAACAGCGCTTTGGGGTAAAGCACAAGGAGCGGTTTAAAGAGCTTTTTAACGGTGTGGATGTGCTGTCGCTGTCGGCTACGCCGATTCCGAGAACGCTCAACATGGCAATGTCGGGGCTGAGGGATATGTCCACAATCGAAGAAGCCCCGCAGGATAGATTTCCCGTTCAGAGCTATGTTATCGAATACGATTCCAACATCGTGGCGGACGCGCTCCTGCGCGAGCTTCGGCGCGGCGGACAGGTGTATTATATCCACAACCGCATCGAAAGCATTGAGCTTTGCGCTGCAAAGCTGCGCGAAATGATACCCGACGCAAAAATTGGAATTGCACATGGCAAAATGGGTGAGGAGGAGCTTTCGGAAATATGGCGGCAGCTTTTGGAGCACGAAATTGATATATTGGTTTGCACTACGCTTATCGAAACCGGCGTGGATGTTCCAAACTGCAACACGCTTATTGTCGAGGATTCCGACAACATGGGACTTGCTCAGCTTTACCAGCTTAGAGGACGCGTAGGGCGGTCAAACCGCAGGGCATACGCATATTTTACCTTCAGGCGCGGCAAGGTTTTAAGCGAAATCGCCGCAAAAAGGCTTTCGGCAATACGAGAGTTTACAAAATTCGGCAGCGGCTTCAGGATAGCGTTAAGAGATCTTGAGATCCGCGGAGCGGGCAGTATGCTGGGCGCAAAACAGCACGGTCATATGGAAGCGGTCGGATATGATATGTACATACGGCTTTTGACCGACGCTATTGCCGTACAGCGTGGCGAAAAGCCCAAGGACGAATCGGAAGAGTGCCTGGTGGATATCAGCGTGGACGCTCATATTCCCGAAAGCTACATTGACAACATTTCTCAGCGGCTTGAGGTGTACAGAAAAATTGCTTCGGTCAAAACGAACGAGGACGCTTTGGATGTTACCGATGAGCTTATCGACCGTTTCGGCGAGCCACCGAAGGCGGTAAAGGGGCTCATCGATATTGCGCTTTTGAAAAACACTGCGGCTCAAAACGGAATAATCGAGATAAAACAGCAGGCAAGCGAGATTGTTTTAAAAACCAAAACGCTTGATATGAATATGATAGGCGCGCTTACAAACGAGTTTAAAAGCAGAGTCAAAGTAGGAGCGGGCGCAAAGCCGTACATCAGTGTTAAAATGGCAAAAACAGACGGCAGTTCTCTAGACGCCATACGGAATATTTTGAATGTTGTCAGAGACGTAAAATCGGCGGGAAACAATTATTGAGCCGCTGCTTTGAACGTTTTTGGCTGTCTGGGAATTGCAATATCTGCACAATTAAAAATGAATAATTTGCAAAATGTGAACAAAACCCCGCAATTTACTGGACAAATCATAATGAAAATTGTATAATAAATGAGTATTATATCTTGGAAGGATGGGCAAAACAAATGTCGTTAATCAAAAAACTGTCCGCAGGCGCAGTCGCCGCGGTTATGCTGGCTTCGTTCGCATCATGCTCGGACACAACGTGGGTTTATAAGACCAATACAACAACGCTTCCGGCGGGCGTATACATAGCTATGCTCGGAAACGCTTATATGTCCGCTCTGTCGACGATATCTTCTTCAACGAGTGAGGAAATTGATTCCGTTTGGGATCAGACTATCGACGAGAAAGACGCTGAGACTTATGTTAAGGATCAGGCGCTGGAAGCCGCAAAGGAATACCTTGCAATAAATGATAAATACGCAGAGTTCGGTCTTGAGCTTTCCGAGGAGGACGCTTCAAGCATGGATTCCGCAGTTGATTCGATGTGGAGCTATTTTGCAAGCTATATCGATTTTGAAGAAAGCGGAGCTTCAAAAAGCTCTTTTAAGGAATACTACATGATTTCCACGAAAGAGTCGGATATTTTTGATTATTACTACGGCAAGGGCGGAATCGAAGAAGTCAAGGATAAGGAACTGAAAAAATATTACTATAAAAACTACCGCGCTGCTAACCTGATTTCTATTTCTACAGCGGATGACGACGGCAACGCCGTAAGCAGCAAAAAGCTCAAAAAGCTCAAAAAACAAGCCAAGGGATATAAGTCTCGCCTTGAAAACGGCGAAAGCATGAGCACGATTATTAAGGAATACAACAAGGCAAATTCTGATGATAATTCTACCTCATCTTCAACAGATAACACAACGGTTTACAGCAAAACAAGCAATTCAACTATGTTTAAGAAGCTCAAAAAGCTCAGCAAGGGCGATATACTGTATTACTACGATTCCACAAACAATGTTATTTATGTCGGCGTTGCGGAGGATATCAAGGATCAGGAGGATAACTTCCAGAACGACCGTGATAATATTTTGACAAACTATAAAAGCGACGATTTCAACGACCTTATAGATGATTGGACGACTAACGTTGAATATACGACAAACTCATCGGCAGTTAAGCGTTACAGTCCGAGAAATCTCGTAGTTACGGATCTTTCGTAGCCATGCTATCGGCAAAATACGGCGGCGGTTTTTTCCGCCGCCGTATTTTTTGTGAGTTTTGCGGATAATAATAACAATTTAAAGCTTTACGCTTAAATTGTTATGTCGAGTTTTGCTTTTCGCGCCGAAAAGAATAGGCGTGAAATTCGCTTTGCGAACCGCAAAACTCGCGGCAGGGCGCTAAGTTGCGGATTAACAGCATTTAAAGCTTTACGCTTAAATTGTTATGTCGAGTTTTGCTTTTCGCGCCGAAAA
>CAZHWR010000015.1:0-1354 GCA_964536085.1 uncultured Oscillospiraceae bacterium | reverse complement strand
GAATAGGCGTGAAATTCGCTTTGCGAACCGCAAAACTCGCGGCAGGGCGCTAAATTATACAAAAATATTATCAAGGAGATGCTTTTATGCCTCAAACGTTTGCCGATAACAAAACTCCCGACGGGATGAACTTCAATCCCAAGCCGGACATTTCAAAACAGCACGATATGCCGTTGGGGCTTGGAATGTCGTTGAGTATGAACAACGAGGCGCTTGACTATTACTGCTCGCTTGACGATAAAATAAGGCAGATGGTCATTCAAAACGTCGTATGCTGCGAAACAGGCGAGGAGGCAAAGAAAAAGATAAAAACCGCCGTTAACTCACTTGCAAAGCACGATTTGAGCTTTTTGGGATAAAAATCGCCGTGCCGGAATCATTCCGGCACGGCGATTTTTATGGATATACAGATAAATAGAAACAGTCATAGGTTTTCGGAAATCGCAGGCTGTAGTATAAATAATGCAAATATTTTTGTATTTAAATAAAAGGTCGTATAAATCATATTTACAAATCATATTTATAAACATTATCGATAAAGTATGCTTAAAAAAAATAAAGTTTCTTATAGAAAATTTGTCAATATGTAAATTAATCTATTTACAATAAGCGGCGTTTGTGATATAATAATCACAAAAGGAAAAATATGGAATTTTTTAAAAATATGTTTTAGGGTTAATATTGGTTAAATCTGCGTTTATGCGGCTTTAACATATCCAAAGCGGCGGTGTATATAAAAAAGGAGGACTTTTATTATGAAACAGAATATAAAGCAGTCGGCCGATAAGCTTTTTGCTTTTTTGGACGTACTGCGGCGGTTTGTCCCGGCGGTCAGCGTCGCGCTGATTGTCGCTTTTACCGCAATAACAGGCGTTACCGCTTATAATAAGCGCCAAACAAACACCAATCGGTTTCAGATACAAAACGGCAGGGCAGACGGTAAATATTTAATAGATAATTTCGGCGATTCTTTTTTTGTGTCTTATCCGTTTATTGAGGGTTATGGAAATAATTACACAAAAAATCTTTATTTGGATATACTCGAGCTTGCGCCGACGGTGGTCGTCTGCAAGCCGACGGGGTATTTTAAAGGCACGTATAAATCGCACGAGCAGTCGGTGCAGGTGCTCGACGTTATAAAGGGTGACGCATCAATAAAAGGAAGCGAGATAACCTATACGGGAATGCTTTGCTTCAGTCATGATTCATATGTTGATGAAATGATGGGCGAAGAACAGAATGAAAATGTAACTCGCAGCTTCATCAATTTTATGAAGCAGGATCACACTTATATTCTGTTTTTGTTCCCTTACGGCAGCCTGAGCAGCGGATATGTTGAAGAAGTTGAGGAGGA
>CAZHWR010000014.1:0-38405 GCA_964536085.1 uncultured Oscillospiraceae bacterium | reverse complement strand
CGATATAGTATAAGCTTTTTATCTTAACGACCTGCTTTTTGCCTGTCTTAACATATCCGCCTACGACAGCGTACATCTTGCCCGATACGGTTACGACCTTTGTGCCTGTTACTGCTGCGCCGTTAACGTACAGCACTGTCTTGCCGTTTACGACCTGTGTGCCGTTTTGCGGTGTGGTAACCGTAGGCGCAGCGGTGCCACTGTTGTTAGGCTGGGAAACAATATTTACGGTAATAACATATTCACTGTTATAAATATCGTATCCCAATGAGCTTATTGCATTAAGCGTGATTTGCTTTGCGGATAAATCTACAGTGCTTCCCTGAACATAATCCACACCGTTTATCTGATATACAGCCTTTTCATCACTCGATGTTATACTAAGCTTCAAATCGGATAAATCCGTTCCCTCTGGAACATATAACACAAAGGTATTGCCGGCAGCCGTGCAGTTGTAGCTGTTGTTGTTTTTATCAGAAACGACTACACCGGTTATTTTAAGGCCGTTGTTTTGCTGCTCCTGTTTAACGGCATCTTCAATTATTTCATCAGCTCCGTCAAGATATTCCTTCTGGTCACCGCTAAAACTATCGTATTGGTTTTTCAAAGATATAAGCAAATCAGGCTCTATACTATTGTCTTTGATTTGCTGACTGAGCATATCCAAACCCGCTTTAAACGCCTTGACCTCTGAATCTATGCTTTCATAAACTGTCTTAGCATCGGCAAGGATTGCATAAACGCTTTCAAAGCTGCCCCTGTCGCCGTCCATGGCGTCCAGTTCTTCATAAAGCTTTATAATTTCTTCGCCGTTTTCAAGAATTGCAGATTTGCTCTTGGTCATTGCTTGGGCTTTCACATCTGCGGGGAGCGATGTGTCTGACATAAACTGTGCCGAGGTGACCCACAGCTTGTTTTCAAAGTCACGTCCTCTGACGAGAATTTTATCCTTGTATACCTCTACATATAAGCCCTGGCTTCCCTCTTTATCCTGACTGTTATCGGTGTAAACCTTACCTACACCCGCCGTGTTGAACGCAGTGAAATCCTCGCCATATCCTGTAAACATATTGTCATATGCTTCAAGCTCCCAGTGCGTGTGGCCCGAAAAATACACGGCGTTCGGATATTTTTTGAGTATCGCTCTTAGCTTAGCATCCTGCTCAACGCCGGCCCAATCGAATCCGCGTGTTGTTCCCGCGACGGTGTTGTTCATTCCCTGATGCAAAAACACAAATATAGGCTCTGAGGTTTTTGAATGCTCGGCGAGCGTGCTTTCAAGCCAAGTCAGCTGAGTTTGCGAAAGCCACGCATTATGGCTTTCGTAGTCGCAGGTCCTTTCACCGCCCAGCATGATAAATTTTGCCCCGCCGATTTCTTTATAATAATACGGCTTGCCGTCGGTTCCCTCGGTGCCTGTATTTTCCAAAAATCGTTCCAGCTGCGCTTCATATCCGTCATATCCGCGCAAATCGTGATTGCCTACGCCGAAAAGAATCGAAGGAAGTCCCTCGCTGTTCGCATTTATAACGGTGTTCATAACCTCGTATTCTGAAAGCGCCTTTTCAACCGATATCCCCGCTGAAGATTTGTCATCGTTGCTGTTATCGACAACGTCGCCCACGGCTAAAATCGCAACACAGTCAGGATCGGTTTCCTTTACGTCCTTCAGCATACCGTCGAGGCGCGTTGCCTTGATATTATCCTGAGTCCCTCCGCCGAAAACATGCCAATCCGAGGTCACTGCAAACGAGTACAAAGGCGTTTCTTCGTTAAGCGCCGAGCCATTTGGAATATCGGCTGTCGCCGCGTCAGCGGAAGTTACAATATCGTTTGGATTATTTTCAATTGCCGTACCTCTTGCAGAGTATACATAAAGCTTTGTGGCTCCGGCGGGGATAAACGTGTTATCAACCATTTCATACGTTTTTGTCGTCTTACCCGTATCGACAATACTGTCGATTTTTATCGGAGCATATCCTTCAAAAATCGAATCATCGTCGCCCCAATATGCCGCGTACCCGCTCATATTATCGGTATCGGCGGGAGGGGTTATGGTTATCGTTCCGTTCGCCAGACCTTGTTTTGCAGAGCTTTCACGATTATAAAACACGTTTATCGGAGACTGAGGCTTTTGAGTGTTTTTTACTATCTCAAAATCAAACTGCGCGACCACATTATACACACTCACGTTGTTTTCATCGAGCACCTTATTCTCATCGGGAATAAGGCAAAGCTTATATTCACCGACCGACAGCTTATCCCAGCTTGACGAGCTTCCCGAATCGATATTATTTAAATCTATCGTTCCGCTTTCAGATGACAACCTGCACCAAAATCTTGACCCAACGCCCGGCGCTCCCGGAGTTTCATACCGCCAGTATATTCCCCACCACGGCTCTGAGCCCGTGAGCCCGGAATATTCAATAGTATGCGCTTCACCCGCAAAATAAGCGGTTTTATCCATAGTAAGCGTTGCCGCGGCATATACGCTGAATCCCGAAAAGCCGCACACGAGCATGGAAATCGATAATAATACCGCCAAAATTCTTTTTTCCATACCTATAACAACCCCTTCACTGAGCTTAAAATACACGGTCTGCACGGCTTCATCGCGCTTACAAACGTTTAAATATTTGAGTGCTTTTTATTATTTCCGCACAACCTTTATGTGATTTTATTATATGCGTTTTCGAATACCTTGTCAAGGATTTTTTTGATATATTGTGGATTTTATATGATGTTTTGTGGATTTCAACGTTCAAACAGCAAATCGCCCCGTTTGACAAATAATTCAAACGGGCGTTATATTTATCCGGCTTATTACAGAAGCTGTTTTCTTATTTCGTCAGGCGATTTAGCCGAAAGCAGTGCAGGCGCAATGTCAAATACCGTTTTGGCGCCTTTGTCTCCTGATTTCCAAAGTCTGTATGCGGCTCTTGCATATGCGGCCAAGACGCTTGAAGTAAATTCGGGAATTGAAATATGTCCGTTTTCTTTTGCGGATTTATCCATTCTTTCAAAATACTCAGGGATTTTTGCGTGCGTGTCAAAGCTGTCTATCGTATTGCAGTATTTTGAAACTTCAGGACCCTGCTCGGGCAGATCTGTTGCTGAGCCTACGCAAAGTGTCATAACGTCAATTTCACCGCACATATTCTTGATCTCGTCAACATGGTACACCTTCGCGCCTTCGGTTACGACTGAAAGTGATTCAGGGGCACGGCGGGTGAAAACAGCGGCAAGCTCCATATCGGGGTTTTGCTTTATACTGAATTCCACGCCTCTTCCGAGATTTCAATATCCGACAATTCCTATTCTGATTTTTTCACTCATATTTATGATCTTTCCTTTCTTGTTTTTAACTTCCTTTAAACAGGGTTTTGCCCTGCGTTTGCAGTAAAAAAGCAAACCGCACATGTCAAATAACAAAGTTTTAAATGTTATTATACCTGATAATTCAGCGATTTTAATATTTAGTGTAGTAAAACACGAATATGTTTACATGTTCTGCAAAAAACTAAAACCATGAAAAAGAAAATGTTTTATTACATCCTCGGTCTCGTTTCGGGCTTTTTGAACGGTCTGTTTGGTTCGGGCGGCGGAATTATCGCCGTCCCGATGCTGGAAAAATCGGGACTGGAGGCAAAAAAAGCCCACGCCACATCGATAGCGATAATACTGCCGCTGAGCGTTATCAGCACAGTCATTTATATGTTTAATAAGTCGTTTGACATAAAATCCGCGGCAGTGTATATCCCCTTCGGGCTTATAGGAGCGGTCATCGGCTCGCTGCTTTTGAAAAAAATCCCCAACAGCCTTCTTCGCCGTATTTTCGGCGGAATAATAATAGCGTCGGCTGTAAAAATGCTGTTTTTTTAAGCGTTCGGAGTAATGTCATGCTGATTAGTTTTATAGTGTCTTTTTTAACCGGAACAGCCGCTTCGCTGGGCTTGGGCGGCGGATTTATACTGCTTGTGTATCTGACTGCATTTGCGGGAATTTCTCAAATTGAAGCGCAGGGTATAAATCTGATATTTTTCATTCCCATAGCCGCGCTTTCGCTTTATTTTCACCGCAAAAACAAGCTACTGGACGCAAAAGCGATACTGCCGAGCATTATTTTCGGTGCTTTCGGAGCGGTAATAGGCGTTATCTGCGCCAATTTTATAGGCTCAAAAGTGTTAAACAAGATGTTTGCGATATTTATTATATTTGTGGGGCTAAGAGAACTTTTTCATAAATCCGATAAAATTAATTGATTTTCGTGGAAACAATTGGTATAATATGATAAATATTCAAAAACACTTTCATCCACGTGACAATAGAAAAGAGATGCCTAACCTATGAATGAAAAAATCATAATAACCGCTGACAGCACCTGCGACCTTTCCGACGAGCTTATTCAAAAACACAACATCAAAATCGCACCGCTGTATGTTGTTATTGACGGCAAAGCCTTAAAAGACTCAGAGCAGGCTTCACCCGACGATATTTACAGATACTTTGACGAAAAAGGTGAAGTCGCCAAAACCTCGGCGGTATCGGTCGACGATTATCAGAATTTTTTCACCCCGCTTGTAACCGACGGTTTCACCGTCATCCACTTTAACATCAGTCTCGGCTTTTCAAGCTGTTACCAAAATGCCGTTATCGCGGCAAACGAACTTGAAAACGTTTACCCTGTTGATTCCAAAAATCTGTCAACCGGAATCGGGCTTTTGGTTTTAAAAGCGGCTGAGCTTGCAGAATCGGGCGTTCCGGTCAGGGAAATCCTTCGTATCATAAATAAAACCGTTGATCTTGTTGAGTCAAGCTTTGTAATAGACACTCTTACATATCTTCACAAGGGCGGACGCTGCTCGACTCTTGCCAAGCTTGGTGCGAATCTGCTGAAGCTAAAGCCCTGCATCGAGGTCAAGGACGGTCTTATGCACGTCGGTAAAAAATTCCGGGGAAGCTATGTACGCTGCATCAAGGAATACATTAATCTTCGTCTTTCAGGCAGAGACGATATTGACAAATCGCGTATATTCATAACCCATACCCGCTGTTCAGACGAAATCGTCACCACAGCAAAAAGCGAGGTTCAGAAATACGGCTTTGATGAAATCCTTGAAACTACCGCAGGATGTGCGATAACGAGCCACTGCGGTCCGAACACGCTCGGCATACTGTTTATTAAAAAACAGTAAAATCAATCCAACTATCGATTTTACCATTATCACATCAATCGGCACTTATACAAAAAGGATGCGGAAAATTTCCGCATCCTTTTAAATATTTTCAATCACCATTAAAAGCTAATATCGTGCGCAGCCTCAAAAAGTTCATCGTCAAACGGCTTTTTCATGCTGAGCGCTTCGAGAATATCATAATCCACAACTTCGCTTTTCTGAACTCCAACGACTCTGTTTCCTATTCCCCGGCTCAAAAGCTCGACTGCATAATGACCAAGCTGACTTGCAACAACCCTGTCGCGGACTGTAGGAGCACCACCGCGCTGAACATGACCCAAAATCGTGGCTCTGGTTTCAATTCCGGTTTCGCTTTCAATATGCTTTGCAAGCTCGTTTACTCCGCCGATGCCCTCTGCAACAACAATAATAAAATGGTGCTTTCCGTTAGTCTGGGTTTTACGCATTTTATCTATAATATCGTCTATGTCGTACGGCTTTTCGGGAACAATTATATACGCTGCACCACAGGCGACTCCCGTGTTGAGCGCGATAAATCCGGCGTGCCGTCCCATTACTTCAACAACGCTGCATCTGTCATGCGACTGCGCCGTATCGCGGAGTTTATCCACCATTTCCATCGCGGTGTTCATCGCCGTATCGTATCCGATAGTGTAATCTGTACAGGAAATGTCGTTGTCTATCGTACCGGGAAGTCCAACGCAGGGAATACCCATTTTAGATAAATCCGCCGCGCCTCTGAAAGAGCCGTCGCCCCCTATAACAACAATACCGTCTATATCATTGTCAATGCACGTCTGCCTTGCTTTTTCAAGACCCTCTCTGGTTTTAAACTCAGGGCAGCGGGCAGTGTATAAAATCGTTCCGCCGCGCTGAATAATATCCGAAACGCTTCTCATATCCATATCAATAATCTCGCCGTTTATAAGACCGTTATATCCGCGGCAGATTCCTTTAACCTTTATGCCTTTTTTTATGGCGCTTCTTACGACCGCTCTTATCGCGGCGTTCATGCCGGGAGCGTCGCCTCCGCTTGTTAAAACGCCAATTGTTTTTATCGCCATTGCTAATTCCTCCGAATCTGAGATAAAAAATAGTGATTTTTAATTATTATTTTAACGCTTATTATATATTTTACTACAAATAATTCCCATGTCAATACAAAAAAGGCCGTTTTTTATTTGTTCTTTACAATAACATTTTTCTTATCCATAATTTTGTGTAAAGAATCCAAAAGCTCGTATGAAATCTTTGTTGTCCTGCATTGCGCAGGAGCAGTAAGACGATTCTGAGACTGAAAGAAGAACCTGACGTCATCGTTTCCCGGATACGCTTTTATACTGTCCATAACAGGCTTGATTTTATCGTCGTCGACACCGGAAAATTTTATATACAGAATTTTTCCCGTCGGGAGTTGCTGTTTTTTATCCGCGGAATGTTTTGAAATAAAATCGGAAACGGGAATTATCCTGTCGCAGATTATCTTTGCGGCTTCGTTTTCTTTAAGCGATATCTGCCCCTCGATAACAATAACGCTTCCCGGGTCGATAATACCCGACGCGCGTTCGTAAACATTCTGAAAAACAACGACTTCGATTGTACCCGTGACGTCCTCGACGGTTATAAACGCCATTGTTTTCCCGCTTTTGGTTTGAAGCAGCTTTTTTGTTTGCACAGAAGCGAGCAGCGTGACCCTTGAACCGTCATCAAGCGTAGACGCCGAATCTTCAACAGACGAATTGATATCATATATCTGACGCAGACCGAAGCTTTTAATAATCTCCCGATACTCGCTAAGCGGATGCCCCGAAAGATAAAGCCCCGTCGTTTCCTTTTCCATTGCCAGAAGCTGACTTTGCGGGTATTCGTCCATCGGATCGGGATTATACGAACTGCTTTGCTCGGCAGAGCCGAACAAATTAAGCTGACCGCTGACATTTCTTCTCACCTGCGCGTCGATATTTTCAATCATGCTTTCGTATATTCCAAGCATCTGCCGCCTGTTCAGGTCAAACTCGTCAAAAGCGCCGCATTTGATAAGATTTTCAGCCGTGCGGCGATTCAAATCCTTTCCGTTCATCCTTTCACAAAAATTGTATAGACCTGTAAAATTACCGTTTTTTTCGCGTTCGCTTACTACTCTTTCAACAAATCCACGCCCGATGTTTTTAACGGCGAGCAGTCCGAAGCGTATATTGCCGTTTTCGGCGGTAAAGCCCGAATAGCTTTGATTTATTCTCGGAGGCAAAACTGAAATGCCCAGCTTTTTACACTCCTCGATGTTACCGATGACCTTGTCGGTGCTGTCCATAATGCTCGTGAGCCACGCGCACATGTATTCGGTTTTATAGTGGCACTTCAAATACGCCGTCTGAAACGCAACATGCGCATACGCCGCCGCGTGAGATTTGTTAAACGCATATGAAGCGAACGACGACATCTCATCAAAGATATCATTAGCCGTGCGTTCGTCCACACCGTTTGCGACAGCCCCTGCCACCGCGGGACCCGATTCGTCCTGAGCTTTTCCGTGAATGAAAATCTGCCGCTCTTTTTCCATAACGTCATGCTTTTTCTTACTCATCGCACGGCGAACAAGGTCGGCGCGCCCATATGAATACCCCGCAAGCTCGCGGCAGATCTGCATTACCTGCTCCTGATAGACAATACATCCGTAGGTGACTTCAAGAATCGGCTTTAAAAGCGGATGCTTGTATTTGATTCTGTCGGGATTGTGACGGTTTTTAATATAGCTCGGAATCGAATCCATCGGTCCCGGGCGGTAAAGTGAAATGACCGCTATAATATCCTCAAGGCTGTTCGGCTTCAACTGCGCGAGCACCTGCTTCATGCCGGACGACTCAAGCTGGAAAACCGCCTGCGACTGCCCTGACGAGAGCATTTCATAGGTTTTTTTATCCGAAAAATCAATGTTCGATATGGAAAAATCAGGATTTGTTTTTTTTATCTGATTCTCAGCGTCTTTGATAACGGTGAGGTTTCTCAACCCCAAAAAGTCCATTTTTAAAAGCCCAAGCTCTTCGATGTTAGTCATCGGGTACTGCGTCACCGTGACGATAGTGTCCTCACTTTTTTGCACGGGGACGTAGTCAAACACCCTGTCCCGCGTTATAACAACAGCCGCGGCATGAGTTGAAGCGTTGCGCGGCATTCCCTCAAGCTTTCTTGCAGTGTCGATAAGCTTTTTGATCTGCTCTGAATTTTCGTAAAACTCGCGCAGCTCGTTTGATTCTTTAAGCGCGCGGTCGATTGTTATGTGCAAAGACATCGGCACCGCCTTTGCCACGCGGTCAACGTCGCCGTACGGCATGCCGAACACCCGCCCGACGTCACGTATGGCGCCGCGAGCTGCAAATGTGCCGAAGGTTATAATCTGCGCGACGTGGTCTCCGCCGTACTTCTGCACAACGTACTCGATGACCTCCTGACGCCGCTGTGTGCAAAAGTCAACGTCGAAATCGGGCATCGTCACCCTTTCGGGATTTAAAAAACGCTCGAACAGCAGGTTGTATTTGATTGGGTCGATATCCGTTATACCCATGCAGTACGCCGCAAGGCTGCCCGCTCCCGAACCGCGCCCAGGACCCACGGGAATATCGTTTTTCTTTGCAAAATCTATAAAATCAAATACTATAAGATAGTAGTTGACATATCCCATCTTTATTATAACCGAAAGCTCGTAATCCAGCCGTTCGGTCAAAGATTTATCGGGATTTTCACCGTATCTTTTTATAAGCCCCCTGCGGCACATGTCAATGAAATACTCTGTGTTGTCTCTACCGTCGGGCGCGGTGAACTTCGGGAGCTTTGTAACCCCAAATTCAAAGTCAAGATTACATCTGTCGGCAATTTTAACGGTGTTTTCCACCGCGCCCTCATAAGCGGAAAACAGCGCGTTCATTTCATCATATGATTTTAAATAGAACTCGTCGGTGGGAAATTCAAGCGGGCTTTCCCCCACTGCGGAGTTTGTTTGTATGGCGATCAAAACCTTTTGAGTCTCGCTGTCCTCTTTTTTTAAATAATGCGCGTCGTTGGTAGCGCACAGCCCTACTCCGATCTCCCGCGCGAGCTTAACAAGCCGCGGTAGCACCTTGATTTGATCCGCAATAGAATGGTTTTGAATCTCTATAAAATAATTTTCCGCTCCGAAAAGCTCTTTGTAAAACAGCGCGGTTTCCTTTGCTTTTTCGTAATCCTCAGCCAGAAGCATTCTGGGAAGCTCCCCCGCCAAGCATGCCGAAAGGCAAATCAATCCCTCGTGATACTCCTTTAAAATATCGTGGTCGATTCGGGGCTTGTTGTAAAATCCTTCGGTATACGCTGCGGAAACAAGCTTTATAAGATTTTGATAACCCGTCTCGTTTTTGCACAAAAGTATCAGATGATACGGCGAATTATCCAGCTTATGCACCTTATCAAACCGCGTTCTCGGAGCGACGTATACCTCGCAGCCGATTATCGGCTTTACTCCCTGCTCCATACACGCTTTGTAAAATTCGATAACACCGTACATATTGCCGTGATCGGTTATCGCAATTGCTTTCTGCCCTAGTTCCTTCGCCCTTTTCGGAAGCTCGGATATACGGCATGCGCCGTCGAGCAAACTGTATTCCGAATGAACATGCAAATGCACAAACTCACCCATAAATTTCACCGTCCTTTGCCTTTACGCTTTTTCCGACCTCCGAAGCTCGTCCGCCGCCGCCTGAATCCTTTTGAGCCGATGGTTTATGCCGCTTCGGCTTATCGAATGTCCGAGCGACTCGCTCATCTCTTTAAGGGACATTTCAGGATTTTCAAGCCGAAGCTCGGCGATCTCGCGCAAATCGTCAGGCAAAAATCCAAGCCCTTTCCGCTGTTTGATATAGGATATATCCTCTATCTGCTCTGCCGCTGCGGCGACAGTTTTCCCTATATTCGCGGTTTCACAATTGGTGACCCTGTTGATTTTATTTCTTACGTCCTTAACGATTTTTACATTCATTATTTCAAGCGACGACCGCACACCGCCCATCAGCGTTATCATATCCTCGATATTTTCGCTCTCTTTTAAATAAAGCACGCTGATACCCTTTCTGACAGTGAGCTTTATCGGTATACCCAGCGCACGTATAAAATCGGCAAGAGACTCGGCAAGCAGTCTTGAATGAACGACAAATTCAAGATGATACTCCTTGTTAGGGTCTATCACACTGCCGCACGCCATAAATACTCCGCGCAAAAACGCCGATTTACAGCAGTCGTTTTGTAAAAACGCCGCCTTTGAAAAATCGCAGGTATTTTCAAAACGGCTGTTTATCAGCTCGCTGTCAAGCTCGTCCTCAACTGACGCGATATACAGCTTTCCTCCCCTGTGATACCTGCTGCCGATATATTTCAGCGTAACGATAGCGGAAGTGATGTCGATAACGTCGCAGACAAACCTATCCGCCACCGCCTTGTGCTCGGTCGTGAACGTAACGGTTTTTTCCCCGAGACTATTGCCAAACAATAAAAGCCCGTAGACCTGCGCGGACATACAGTCCGGGCAGTCATACGGGAGTTGTGATAGTTCGATTTTAAGATTTTTTGAAAACGAAGCCGTCTGTTCCATAAATCAAATCCTGTTTATACGCGGCAAAGTGCAATTTGCCGCAATTATATCAAATGCAGTTGCTTTACCCTGATAGAAATAAAAGCCTGAAATCCGCTTTTATTCTGCATATTCAAAATAAACCTCAACGCCGCCCTTATTTTTTATTTATATCCCTGTGGCTGACCGTTATGCTGTTATAGTTTTCGCACAAGTGCTTATACATACGCTCTGCAAACGTAACGCTTCTGTGTTTTCCTCCCGTACAGCCAAACGAAATGACAAGCTGGCTTTTACCCTCGGCAATATAAAGCGGCAGCAAAAAATCGACCATATCTTCGATTTTTTTAAGTAAAGTACGGCTGCTTTCACTGCTCATAACATAATCCTGAACTTCAGGATCAAGCCCGGTCTTTTCTTTAAGCCCGTCCACATAAAACGGATTGGGCAGACAGCGCACATCAAACACCAGGTCCGCCTCAAGCGCAGGACCGTATTTCGTGCCAAACGACATACAGCTTATCAAAATTCCGTTTTCAATTTTATCCATAAACGTTTTGTTTATCTTTTCTTTAAGCTGCGCCGACGTCAAATAAGAACTGTCAATAATATAATCCGCCCGCGTTTTTGCATTGCTCAGCATCTGCCTTTCAGCTTCAATAGCCGCGCGAAGCGAACCATTGGTTTTATTGATGAGCGGATGCTTTCTTCTTGTTTCTTTATACCGCTTCATCAAAACCTGATCGGACGCGTCTAAAAACACGACCTTGTAGTCAAGTCCCATGGATTTAAGGCTGTCCAAAGCGTCGAAAAGACCGTAAAACAAATTTCCTCCGCGTGTGTCGGTTACTATGGCAACGCGTTCTATCGCTCCTCCCGCCTGTGCGCATACCTCCGCAAATCTTGGTATAAGCTCGGCCGGCATATTGTCTACGCAGTAAAATCCGATATCCTCCAATGCGTTGACCGCGCCTGACTTGCCCGATCCGGAAAGACCCGTTATAATAATAAACTCCATTATATTGCCATTCCTTTCATCTTATAAAGCAAAAGGCGCCTTGCAAACACGCCGCCTTCACAACAGCCTGACCTCGCATTCAAGCTTGCAGCCTGTTTTTTCAAATACCCTTGCTTTAACAACGTCTATAAGCCCGATAACGTCTTTTGCCGTCGCAGAATCTTTATTTATAATAAATCCGCTGTGCTTAACGCTGACCTGCGCCCCGCCGACAGTTTTTCCCTTAAGCCCGCACTGTTCAATAAGCGCCGCCGCATAATATCCTTCGGGACGCTTAAAGGTGCTTCCGGCGCTGGGATATTCAAGCGGCTGTTTGGACTTTCTTTTTTCCATAAGCTCGTTCATTCGGGCAGTGATATTCTCTTGGTCGCCTTTTTGTAATTTAAATTCAGCGGAAATAATACAGTATTCGCCGCTTTCAAACACACTGTGGCGATATGAAAAATCCGCCTGATTCTTATCTATGACTACGAGCTCACCGGATTTAGTCACCGCCTCGCACCGAACAAAAACATCGCTGATCTCACCGCCGTATGCTCCCGCATTCATAAACACGGCTCCCCCTGCCGTTCCGGGAATGCCATACGCAAATTCAAGCCCGGTAAGCGAATTGTCGCGCGCAAATTTGCAGAGCGACGCAAGCGATGTACCCGCAAAGCAGCGGATAGTATTCCGTGAAACAAGCTCGGCGCCTGCGAAATTTTCCCGCAGGACTATTACCGCAGCGTCCAGCCCGTCGTCGTTTACCAAAAGATTTGAGCCCTTTCCGAAAATATAATACCGCGTTTCGTTTTGAGTGCAAAACGAAATAATTTTTGCAATCTGCCCGGCACAGTCCGGCAGAATAACTATCGGGCAACGTCCGCCGATTTTAAAGGTAGTGTACTCGCTGAGCGGATAGTTTTCCCTGTATTCGCAGTCAATACCGTCCAGCAAACGCTTTAGCTTACAAACATCTATCATTTGATTAATTATCCTTTATATACTGTTAAAATCTATTCCACGTTTATTGAAAATATGCGAATAAAGCCGTTGAATATCAGCGTTTACAATGAGTTCTTCGGGAAAATCGATATCTTCGAGCATCGCAAGCGTTTTGGAAAACTCCCCGATAGACGATGCAAAATGAGCGTCTGAATTTACGACTACGGGAACAGAGTATTTTTTGCAAAGCTTTGCTATATTAACACAGTTTTTAAACGAATCGCGCCTGACTTTGGTGCTGCCCTCGTTAAACTCGACCAACTTGCCGCATTCTTTAAAATACGGTATCACCTTTTCATAGTCGTATTTAAACTTTTCCTGCCCCGAATGGCCGATAACGTCGATAAACGGATTCTCCGCGATTTTCAAATATGCGCGAGTGACATTTTCCTCCGTGGACGGCGGGCAAACAGGAGCATGCAGGCTAGCGACCACCCAATCAAGCGATTTCAGCATAGCGTCGCTCAAATCTAAGCCCCCGTCGTAATCGCAGATATTGACCTCCGCTCCGCGCAAAACGGCAACGCCGTCGAGCTTGTGAGGAATAGTAGTTAGATTTTCAAAATGCCAAACGTGAGGAGCGTCCGGCATAGCGGGCGCGTGGTCGGTTATCGCAACCGCCTTGAGCCCTTTTTTCTTTGCTGCCGAAACATTTTCCAAAACCGTGCTGTAAGCGTGCGTCGACGCTATTGTGTGGCAGTGAGTATCCGCAGCTATTTTCAAATCGATCCCATCCTTAATACAAATCCCAATTGGTTTTTTCCTTGACCGGGAAATCGCTTCCCATTCCCAGCCTTTCAAGCAGTTCTTTTGCTGCGTTGTATCCCATCTTTTTCTGACGGTTGTTCATCGCGGCGACCTCTAATATTATCGCGAGATTTCTGCCGGGCTTAACGGGTATAGTGACGGACGGTACTTTAAGTCCCAAAATATCAGTGGTCTCATTTTCAATGCCCATGCGGTCGTAGATCTTTTGCGGATCCCAGAGCTCTAATTTTATAATCATGTCTATTTTTTCGGTAACCTTTACAGCGCCTATACCAAACAAGCGGCGGGCGTTAATAATACCTATTCCTCTGAGTTCTACAAAGTGACGGATATTTTCGGGCGACGAGCCGACCAGCGTTTTGCCCGAAACCCTTCTGATCTCCACCGCGTCGTCCGCGATAAGCCTGTGACCTCTTTTGACAAGTTCGATAGCCGTTTCACTCTTTCCCACTCCGCTTTCACCGAGTATCAGCATTCCCTCGCCGTAAACCTCTATCAATACGCCGTGCCGCGTTATTCTCGGAGCAAGCTCGGTGCTCAAAAACGAAATGACGTTAGACATAAAAGCCGATGTTGAATCGGGAGTTGACAAAAGCGGGATAGCGTGCTCCTTCGCGGACTTGAGCATTTCAGGAAAAGGCTCAAGCCCTCTGGTTATAATGACGCACGGGATTTTCTGCGCGAACAGATTGTCGATAGTTCTTGCGCGCTGAAGCTCGTCCAAAGAGTTCAAAAACGCCATTTCCATATTCCCGAGTATTTGTATTCTCATCGGCTCAAAGTATGTGTAAAAGCCCGCAAGATGAAGACCCGGTCGGTTTACCTCGGTGGTAGAAATCAGTATATCATCATTTTCCTCGGGGAGATACAGCGGCTTTAAATTGAATTCATCAACAAGCCTTTTTAAACTGATGCTGTACTTTTCCGCCATAGCCTCGTCAATCCTTTCATTCGCACAATGCGCTGTTTTCAGATTTATATATAAATTATACACTATTATTTATCCCCGTTCAACAGATATCCGATTATTTTATTTACTTTTTTAATCCGTTGGGGTATAATACATAAAGACTTCACCTGAGCAGGTAAAAGCCGCGTTCAACTGCAAAACAGAAAATACAAATGCGGCATATCCGCACCGAAAGGATGAAAAATATGAAAGTTGCGTTATTCGTAGAAACATACCTTCCGGACATTAACGGAGTAGTAACGCATGTAAAAGTGTTAAAAGACGGACTTGAAAAGCTCGGTCACGAGGTTTTGGTAGTGTGCGCCGATATCAATGCAAAGCATCATTATATAAAAGACGGCGTTCTGCACTGTCCTGCAATGCTTTCAAAAAAAATCTATAACTACGGTCTTGCTTCGCCCGTGAGTACGAGGCGCGAACGTCTTATAAAAGAATTTAACCCCGATATTATCCACATTCACACCGAATTCGGAGTCGGATTTTCAGGCGCTATGATGGCAAAGCGGCTGAAAGTCCCGCTGGTTTACACCCTTCACACAATGTACGACAACTATATTTATTATATAGCTCCCCGACCGTTTATACCGCTTATGACCAAGGTGTCGCATTCATATTTTAAATTTCTCGCAAAACGCGCCAACGCGCTCACAGGTCCTTCCAAAAAAGTCGATGAATACTTTAAGTCCTGCGGCGTAGACAAAGACGTTTCGGTTATACCGAATCCTGTCGAGCTTGATATATTTGAGCCTTCCAATATCGATCCTGAAAAAAAGCACGCTTTCAGGGAAAAATACAATATCGCGGACAACACCATGCTCGCCTGTTTCTGCGGACGGCTCGGGTATGAAAAAAGCGTGGACGTTCTGCTGAAATTCTGGGCGCAGACCGTTAAGTCGGAGGATAACGTTAAGCTTCTGATTATCGGCGAAGGTCCGGCAAAATCAGGGCTTGAAGAGCTGTCGGGCAAGCTGGGAATACAGGATACCGTTATTTTCACGGGCAGAGTCGAGCACGGCGATCTGCCTCCTTACTACGCCGGCTGCGACTGCTATATCACCACATCTTTGTCGGACACCAACTCGATTTCGATGCTCGAAGCGATGGCGACGGGACTCCCCGTACTCCACCTTTACGACGAGCTTAACAAGGGTCAGGTCAAGCCGGGGGTCAACGGCATGATTTTTTCAAACGCCGAAGAAATGCACGATTGCATTATAAAGCTCAAAAATCTGAGCGAGCAGGAACGAACGGATTTAAGCTGTTCAGTAAGAAACTCCGTTAAACAATCCGGGGCGGAAAACCTCGCAAATTATCTTATATCGATTTACAACCAAAACTTTTTCAAACAGCCGCCTAAAAAACGCAGAAGACTTAACACACGGCTCAAGGGGAAAAAAAATTGACTATACAGCCTTTGTCAAAACAGCAGATTTGCGATATTTACGCCGAACGTATCGCCCGCGATTTTTTAAAGGACGAAGTCAAACCGCTTGACGCTATCCTCGCATTGTACGACTCTGGAAACTATAATTGCTTTGGCGCATACCGCGAAAATCGGATTTTGGCGTACGCGTTTGTCGCCCAAAACGACGATTGCGCTCTGCTCGATTATTTTGCAGTAGCGCCTAAGATGCGGCGAAAGGGATTCGGCTCGGAGTTCATAAGGTCGCTTGCAAGCGTTTTTTTCTCCCGCTCCCCGCTTATTTTCGAGGTCGAACGGATATCCTCCGCCGAAAACGAGCAGGATAAGCTGCGCCGCCGAAAGCGCGTTAATTTTTACCTTAAAAACGGCGCGGTAAAAACCGGAGTTGAAACTACAATTTTCGGAGTCGATTATTCCATTATGTATTTTAAAACCTGCGGAGATTTAAGCGACGCCGAAATAAAAACAAGACTTCGGGAAATTTACAAAATGATGCTCGGGCAGGAAAGATTTGAAAAATACGCGGCGATATAAACAGCGCGTTCCGATATGCCGGAGCTTTAAAAGCCGTCAGGATAAATCCTGACGGCTTTTGTATTTAAAAACTCCCCCGCTCGTTTTCTCAAACGATTTCTATATTGTATTCGTTCAGCCAAAAATCAAGCTGCAAAAAATAAGCTATCGTCTGCGGAGTGGTCATAAGCTGACCGTACCACGGAACGGCTCTGTTTTCAGTCAAAAGCTCTTCTGTTTTTTTGCGGGATACAATGTCAAAAATCTTTCCATTCGGCTTTTCTAGTATTTTTGCAAGCCGCGAGGAAACCGCCTTTAAATAGTTCGGATTGTGAGTTTTCGGGTAAGGGCTTTTTTTGCGCCACAAAACCTCGTCCGGCAGATAATCCTTCATCGCCTCTCGCAGCAAGCCCTTTTCATAGTGCTTGTAATCCTTATATTCCCACGGCGCCGAGTAAAGATACTCGGCTATCCTGTAGTCGCAAAACGGAACGCGCACCTCCAATCCGCTGTACATGCTCGCCCTGTCTTTTCTGTCAAGCAGGGTCTGCATAAACCATTCTAGGTTTAATTTCATCATCTCTTTCATGCGCGATTCAGTGTCCGACAGCCCCGCTATTTTCGACGCGCGCTTCACCGTATCTTCATACCGCGAATAAACATACTCGGACGCATTTATTTTACTTCTCCATTCGTCCGTTAAAAACGACGCCCGGTAGTCGGTTGACTGCGCCCACGGAAAACCGTCGATCATTCTGATTGTTTCGTCACGATACCACGGATATCCTCCGAAAATTTCGTCCGCACATTCGCCGGACAGCGCGACCACATGGTTTTCCTTTATCTGCCTGCAAAACAGTAAAAACGACGAATCCACGTCCGCCATGCCCGGCAGATCCCGCGCGCGCACAGCGTCGAACAGCGCTTCGGTGAGCGCGGGCGTATCGAGCATAACAACGTGCTCGTCGGAGTTTAAATACTCCGCCATGAGATACATGAACGAGCTGTCCGAGTTTGGCTGAAACTTGCTCTTTTTAAAGTTTTTGTCGTTGTCCTTGTAATCCACCGAATAGGTATCAAGTATTTCCCCGTGGGCATTGAAATATCGGTTTGCGACTGAGGATATTATGCTCGAATCAAGCCCGCCGGACAAAAATGTGCATACAGGAACGTCCGAAACAAGCTGCCGCGTTATCGCGTCGGTCACAAGATACCGCACATGCTCGGCGGTCTGCTCAAAGCTGTCGAGGTGCTCTTTGTCCTCCAATCGCCAGTAGCTTTTGATTTTCAATCCCGTGCTGTCAAAATACGCGCACTCGGCGGGCTTTAGCTCGTTTATTCCCTTAAACACGCCGCACCCGGGCGTTCTTCCGGGACCTATCAGCATTATTTCAGCTATCGATTCGGCGTTGATTTTCGCCCATATATTTCTGTTTGCCAAAAGCGCCTTTATTTCCGACCCGAAAACAAACGAGCCGTTTTTGACCGAGTAAAAAAACGGCTTTACTCCGATTCTGTCGCGCGCCATGAACAGGCGTTTTGTCTTACTCTCCCAAACGGCGAACGCGAAAATGCCGTTGAACCTTTCAACCGCCTTTTCGCCCCAGTTCATGTACGCTTTAAGTATTACCTCGGTATCCGAATGACCGATGAAATCAAATCCGTCCGCTTTGAGTTCCGAACGAATCTCCTCGGTGTTGTAAAGCTCGCCGTTGTATACTATCGCGTATTCGCATCCCCCGCGCGAAAACACCATCGGCTGCCTGCCGTTTTCAATGTCGATAACGGCGAGCCTGCGGTGAACCAGAGCAGCGTTTTCGGTGAAATACTCCCCGCTTTGGTCGGGGCCGCGCGCCGCAAGGGTGTTCTGCATGGCCTTTAAATTTTCCTTTTGCTCTCTCAAATCCTCAAGATAGGATATTTCTCCGGCAATACCGCACATATCAATCATCATTCCTCTCAAAAAAATCCGCAGCAACACGCTGAAAAACTTCTACTAAATATATTATGCGAAACGATGAGGAATGATTATTAAACCGCTGCAAATCATTTTGCCGATATAAAAAGACCTTGTTTTACAACAAGGTCTTTTTAAAGTGACTATCCGTTGTCCGCCAAGCCGCCTTCAGAGAAAATACTCTCTAAATACTCTTTATTTTCCAAAAACATTTGCTTTTGTTCCATCGGCAGCGCAGGATTATTCATTATACTCGAAATAAACTCCAATTTTTCGTTATGTGTATTTTTTTGCTTTGAATCATCGTACAGCCTTTCATAAAAATCAAGCAGTTTTTGATTTGTTGTTTCCCTGCACTTTACGATATCACAGATTGCCTTTGCTTTAGCCTCCCCCTGAATGTCTCCCGGGGCTCCCGGCTGGCCGCTGTCGCCGTCGCCCATTTGAGAAAGCTTGTCTAAGGCGTTGTTTAAATAATCCGTTTGCTCGCGTATCAATTCCATCTGCTTTAACACATACGCTATATTGGAATCTTGTTTGGCAGACTCGGATTCAACAGCTTCAGTGTTCTTGGTTTCCTTAATATTTTCAATTATATCTGACATATTATTATCCTCCAAAATGTTATTTGGCGGACACGCAAGGCATATCATATTTTCAGAAACAAAGCGTGCCCTGCCGTTTTTAACAAGACCTTTAGCCCGCCTGGGCCAGGTCGCTTCGTATCGATTACCCTGCTCATCTACAACAATAATGTTTTTTTCGATGGGTGTCATCCCCTTTGCCGTAAATCAGTACAATGTGAAATCCGTTTTTTATTATGGGTGCCGTCCCCGTTCCACAATTTCAGTATACATTATTTTTTTAAATTATCAAGACTTTACCGCTAAAAAAGCACCGGATCAATCGGCGCTTTTTTGATATTTATAATAAAAATATGAATTTATGATTTCAATTCATATCGCTGTGAACAGCTGCATCTAACTGCGCTAACGCCTGTTCCAGTGTTTTTCTGGGGCAAGCCAGTACAACGCGCTGAAACATTTCAGAATTTTTCCCAAATCCATGCCCCGCGCCCAGCCAAATTTTTGCCTTGCGTAAAATCAGATTATTCAATTGTTTGCGGTCAAGACCCAGTTCCGAGCAGTCGAGCCACGCAAAATAGGTTCCCTCCGGCTCCGACAATTTGATTTCCGGTAGGTTAGCCTTTAAATAAGCACGCAGAAAATCAAGATTTCCGCGCAGATACGACTTGCACTGTTTGAGCCATTCTTCGCCGTTTTCGTACGCGGCTTTCGCGGCGACCAATCCCAGCGTATTCAGCTGAGAGTACCCGCTTCGGTCTATCTCCTTTGAAAATCTCCTGCGCAATTGTTCATTCGGAATCCATATATTGGAGACCTGAAGCCCCGCGATATTAAAGCTCTTGCTCGGCGCAGTGCAGACAACGGCGTGTTGTTTGAGTCTCGGACAGGCGTCTGTAAAAACAGTATGCGGATGCTCGGAATAGGTAAAATCGCAGTGAATTTCATCTGAAACAACAACTACGCTGTATCGGGCGCAGATTTCACCTAACCTTTGAAGCTCCGTTCTTGTCCAAACGCGTCCCACGGGATTATGCGGAGAACATAAAATAAACAGTTTGACATTATTTTCTTTGATCTTTGCTTCAAAATCATCGAAATCGATCTCATACCGTCCGTTTTTGTACAGCAGCTCGTTTTCAACAAGCCGCCTGCCGTTATCCCGCACGACGGAATAAAACGGATGATACACCGGCGGCTGAATAATCACGCTGTCGCCGCAATCCGTCAGCCCGCGTACCGCCGCCGCCAACGCGAAAACCACGCCCGGTGTTTTTACAAGCCATTCAGATTTTATCTCCCAGCCAAAATGATTTTTAAACCACGCCGACACCGCGGTATAGTATTCCTCCTTCACTTCGCTGTAGCCGAAAATCCCATGACTGACCGCGCTGTGCAGAGCGTCCAATATCGGCTGTGCGGCGGGAAAATCCATATCGGCCACCCAAAGCGGCAAAACATCCGCAGGATAGCCGTGTTCAACCGCAAAATCAAATTTCAGGCTGTTTGTTCCGTATCGGTTTATCACTTTATCAAAATCATAGCTTTCCATTTCAATTCCCGTCCTGTTGTATCGTCAAATCCGCCGCCACAAAAATTGTGTCGGAAGTATCCGTTTGAACCCGAATTTTTATTTCACCGTTTCTTTTTCAATCGTAAACCTTAAACCGTCCTTTGAAAAAACTGCTTTCAAATTTCGCTCAGAACAATACTTTAGAATATATTTTTTCAGTTCATCGTTATTTTTGTCAATAGAAAAGCTTTGTCCGCTGCATGCGTCGTGAAAATGGATATCGGCGGAAAAACGGCTTTTAACTTCGTTTTTCAGCTTCATGACTTCTGTAAGTGTAAAAATCAATATTACCACCCCAGTAATATAATCGATCTATTATGATACCGCCGCGCTTTAAAGCAAGCCTATCTTTTCCAGCGCTTGTCTAAGATCCTCAATAATATCCTCCGCGTCCTCTATTCCGACGCTGAAACGGAAAAATCCGTTGTGGAACTCTTTAGGATACAGATACTGCCGCTCGTCATCATCCCCGAGAAACACTATCAGGCTTTCATCATGACCGAGCGATACCGCCGAAGTAATCACTCTAAGATAGCTGACAAAGCGATTGTGAGCGTCATGGTTTGCTTTAAGCCCGAAAGAAAGTACGCCGCCAAAACCCGGAAACATTTGTTTTTTCGCAATTTCATACCCTGAATAGCTTTCAAGTCCCGGATATGCGACAAAGCTGACATTTGGCTGTTTTTCCAGCCATTTCGCCACCTTCATGGCGTTTTCATTGTGCTGACGCATCCGCAGAGGTAGCGTTACGCTTCCCCGCATGATAAGCCAAGCATTGAACGGACTTATCGTACCGCCCAAATTGACCTGCGACTGCGCGCGGATAATATCGAGGTATTTCGTTTTTCCGATAATCGCGCCGCCCATCGCATCGCCGTGACCGTTGATGTATTTTGTCAGGCTTTCGACAGTGAAATCCGCACCCAATTCAATGGGGCGCTGATTAAACGGCGAAGCAAACGTGTTGTCAACAGACAAAAGCGCGCCGTTTTCATGCGCAATTTTGGCAATTTCCCTGATATCGGATATTGTAAGCGTGGGATTCCCCGGTGTTTCAATGTGAATAAGCTTGGTATTCGGGCGAACCGCCGCGCGCACCGCATTTAAATCGGAGGTATCTGCAATCGTAGTTTCCACATGGAATTTGTTATTGAAAAGCTCGTTTAAAAGTCTGTATACAGCAATATATGTCACGCTGGAAAAAATGACATGGTCGCCGCTTTCCAGCAGAGCAAAAAACAGCCCGGACAACGCCGCCACTCCGCTTGCCAAAACAACGCAGTCCTCGCCGCCCTCTAAAGAGGCAAGCTTTTCCTGCAAATATTTCTGATTGGAGCCGCCGTTTCTGGTGTAAAGATTGCCGTCGGCACTCGACCAGTTCATGCTGGTAGGGTCATAGGGCAGCTCATAGCTGTTAGCCATTGTAATCGGGCGCTTAATAGCTCCTGTTTCCGAATCAACGTCGTTTCCCGTATGCACCGCTCTTGTTTGAAAGCCAAATTCACTTGAGTATGTTCTTTTTTTCATTTTATTATCCTCAGTTCTGATTATGTTTTATTCACTGTCTTTTAATGCGGATAAAGGCTCATGGACATATTTCCTCCAGAAAGCCGGCAATTTCCGTAATAACGGAGATCCTGCATCCCAATAATCCGTGCTCGGCGGGGAAAATTTTCAGCCTCTGAACCGCGTTAGCCGAATACTCGCCGAGCTTTTCCCAAAGAGGCTGTACCATTTGAGAAAACGGAGCGCAGGTGTCATATTCCCCCGCAAGACATAGTATATTTTTTTCTTTTATCCTGTCAAACGCATTTTCAAAGCTCATCTGCTCCATATGCCGTTTAACGTCCTGATAAATGTACTCCGCGCCGTCGCTTTGCAGAACCTTTCCCTGTTCCAAAAGTTTCGTAAGATATTCCTGCTTTCCGATGCGCAGATATCTAGTCGGGTCAAACGGCGTGATAAGTATCAGCCCAAGCAGATCGTTGATATTTTTTCCGGCGTTAAGAGCGGTATTTGCGCCCATGCTGTGACCCAGCAATACTATACTTTTTGAATCGACGTTATATCTGCGGCAAAACCGACCGCTTTTCGCGTACTCGGCAAGATTACAGGCGTCCTCGATGCAATTGGATATAAGATATTTTCCCTCGCTTCCCCATGCGCCCCGGTGATGAGGCACTATAACAACGCACCCGATTCGACACAGAGCGTGCGCTATATCGTCGTTTCGCGCAGAACCCGGAAACCCGTGCAGCATGATAACGCACGGGCGCGGTAAAGAATATCCGCCGTCCGGCCACAGTATCTCGCCGTAAATGTGCTGACCGTTGCTGACAAAATCAAGCGTATCGTAATCCGCCAGCGCCGACGGATCATGCGTATTTTTATCCTTAAATAAATATTCCAAATTCAATCTGCTCATATAACATTCCCCGTATTTATCCATTTTGTCGAATAAAATGCATACTATTGAAATACCCGACTTGCACGTTTTTTAGCTGTTTCTAATATCATAACAGGCATAACATATAAAGTCAATAGGCTTTATATGTTATGCCTGACAAAACTTGTGCAACACTAAAATGAGCCTGAACGCAAAATGCGTCCAGGCACAGTCTGGCTGGGGTAGAAGGATTCGAACCTTCGTAATGACGGTGTCAGAGACCGTTGCCTTACCGCTTGGCGATACCCCAATATATAAGCTATTGTTTTCGCAACGATATTAATTATACCATATAATTTTCAAAAATCAATAGCTTTTTAAAATTTCCCCATTTTTGTCGGAATTTATTTATTCATCGCGGCAATCGCCTGCCTGATACTTGAAACCTCAACGACGGATATATCCAGCGATTCGGGCTTTTCTATTGACTTCAGCGAGTTTTTCGGAACGATGCATTTTTTAAAGCCCAGCCTCTGCGCTTCTTTTACTCTGGAATTAACGTTTGTGACTGAACGTATCTCTCCGCCCAGACCCACTTCGCCGAACGCCAGCGTATCGCCGTTTACAGGCTTGTCCATTACGCTTGAAACAAGCGCAAGAGCTATGGCAAGGTCGGCCGCGGGCTCGTCCAGACGCAGTCCTCCTACGACGTTTATATATGCGTCCAGATTGCCGAAGAAAAAGCCCGCTCGCTTTTCCAAAACCGCAATGATAAGATACAGCCTGTTGTAATCAAAGCCCGTGGACATCCTGCGCGGATTTCCAAAGCTCGTTTTTGTAACCAGCGACTGCACCTCGGCAAGTATCGGGCGCGAGCCCTCCATAACGCACGCGACGCAGATTCCGCTGACATCGTCCGGCCGCCCCTCCAAAAGCATTTCCGACGGATTTTCCACCTCAACCAGCCCGCTTTTTCGCATATCGAAAACGCCTATTTCGTTTGTGGAGCCGAATCGGTTTTTGACCGCCCTTAAAATCCTGTAGGGCATATTTCTGTCGCCCTCGAAATACAGTACCGCATCCACCGCGTGTTCCAGTACCTTCGGACCGGCAATAGCGCCGTCCTTGTTGACGTGGCCCACCACGATTATCGGGATATCCTCGCTTTTTGCCGTGTGCATAAACGCATTCGTGCTTTCCCTGACCTGCGTAACGCTTCCGGGGGACGAATTTATAGAAGCCACGTTCATCGTCTGGATAGAGTCTATCATAACAACATCCGGCTTCGACTGCATTATAGTATGTATAATCGTATCGACGTCCGTTTGCGAAACAATAGTAAGCTTTCCGCTTGTAACATTAAGCCTCGAGGCTCTGAGCTTGATCTGCCGCGCCGATTCTTCGCCCGAAACGTACAGTACGTTCAGCTTTTCCCCCAGATTTTGGCATATTTGCAGCAAAAGCGTGGATTTTCCTATTCCCGGGTCGCCTCCCAGCAAAACAAGCGAGCCTTTGACTATCCCGCCTCCCAAAACGCGGTTTAACTCTCGAAGTCCGGTATCATACCGTATTTCGGAATCAATATCTATCTCACCGAGCGTTACAGGCTTGCATTCCACGCCAACCACAGCGCTTTTGACCGCCGCGGACGGAGCCGCCGTCTTGCTCACCACCTGCTGCTCGAACGTGTTCCACTCGCCACAGCTTGGGCATTTACCATTCCATTTGGGTGATTCATATCCGCACTGCCTGCAAACAAATACTTCCTTAATTTTCACCGCCATTTAAATTGCTCCCTTGATTCTTAATAAACTCAACAATACCCGAAAAAATAGTCAGCGCCACCTTTTTCTGATATTCGGAATCGCTCAAAAGCTCCGCTTCCTCAGGGTTAGAAATAAACCCGCACTCGACTATTACCGCCGGAGACTTTGTGTAATAAAGCAAAAACAAATCCTTCTGCGCGCGCTTTATCTGCCTTGTATTGTTGTTTTGCAGCGCCTCAACAAACTGTTCCTGTATACATTCAGCAAGCTGCTCGCTCAACGGATTGTTAATGCCGTAAAACATTTGAGCGCCTTTTGACGACTCCTGTTCATACTTGTTCTGATGCACTGAAACCGTAAGTGAGTTAGGCGTTTCATCCATTATTTTAAGCCTTTTGCGCATATCGGTCTTTTTCATCGACACGGCCGGAACATGCTCCGACTGCTCATTGCACAGCGCTTCGTCGGTTTCCCGCGTCATCACGACCTCAAAACCGCTTGCCTGCAAAATACACTTCAAATCCTTTGCAATGGCAAGGTTAATATCTTTTTCAATGATACCGTTATATCCCGAAGCTCCGCCGTCAAAACCCCCGTGACCCGCGTCGACAACGATAGTGGTAAACTGTGTTGCCTCGGCAGCGTGGGATTCTGACCTCGGAACAAAAACTATCAGCATTATCGCGGCTATAATCAATAAAATGCCCGCCTGCAAAATCAGCTTGGTCCTTCTTTTAACAGTTATATACATATCAGCACCCCCGTTAATCTAAAATATGTCAACCGGGTGCTCAACTATTACTGTTTGACCGCTTTTGTTTATTGTATCATATATTCCGGAATTTTTCCACCGATACAAAAGCAATCTCAGACGAAACCGCCCGTTCGCCTTGCTGCGCAGCTATAACCTTATTCTGTTTTAGAATTTTATTTGAAATCATCGCAGCAATAACAAAAAACGCGACAATAACAAATAAAAGTCTGACCTGTTTTTTACCTAAAACCATTAAACCACCGCCGTAATAATTAGCTCAAGCCCGATATATAAAGCAGCGCAAAATCAGAAGCTTACTATCGTACCCGGCTTTATTACAAACTATTACGGCGGCGGTTTAATATATTCCGTTTGATTGAGTTTTTGTAAGTTTTGATCATTTTTTATAAACAACGTTGTTTCTGAAAGAAATTTCTTTTAATCCCAGCACATACGCAACAGCGCATAATATCGGCAGTATGAACATAGTCAAAACAAATATTTCCGTCGTTCCCCAGCCAACATCTGCAATTTCCATTATAAAATAAGGCGCTTCATCGTTTCCCGTTGACGTTAAAACGTTGATAAGCGGCCAAATATGCGAATTTAACACCTTATACAGCCCGAAGCTGAATATCTTAAGCTGTACGCCGAGCTTTTCACATATCAGCATAATATTCAGAATAAGCTGCGGCAGCATCAATATAGAACCGATTTTCAGTCCTTTAAACGAGTCCTTCGGGATTCTTCCGAAAGATATCTTATTTTTGTCCGCAGCTCCAAGGCTCCACACCGAGCCGTATATCATGCCGTAAAACAAAAGCGCGGCGATAACCTGAGCAATAATTCCGCCTGCAACGCTGTTACCGGCCAGTGAAAACAAAACGAACATCAGCAATATGCATATAAGCTCGGCTATACACATTGTTCCGAATATACTAAGGCACTGCCGCGGCAATGAATTTTTCCTGTCAGATTTATTTTCCTGATTTTTGCGCGTCATAAATTTCCACCATTCCTTTTAACATCAGGGTTTTGTCCACATGGTCAAAGCAATTCGTCCCCTCGTTGATAAGCCCTGACAGTCCGCCCGTTGCAATTACCTTTGCCTTTTCGCCAAGCTCCTTGTTGATTTTGCCTACAATGTTTTCGACCGCGCCCACATATCCGTACATGGCGCCCGACTGCATACTGCTGACAGTGTCTTTGCCGATTACCGATTTTGGCTTGTTAAGCTCTACCCTCGGGAGCTTGGAGGCATTTGTAAACAGAGCTTCCATCGATATTTTAATTCCCGGGAAAATCAGCCCGCCCAAATACGCTCCGTCTTTATTCACGACATCGAACGTTGTGGCGGTTCCGAAATCCACAATGATAAGCGGGCTTCCTCCACCGTAAATTTTATGCGCAGCGTAAGAATTTACAAGCCTGTCGCAGCCCACCTCTGTTTTATTAAGATATCTGTTTTCTATATCTATGCCAATGTTCTCTCCGATAATAAGCGCTTTTTTCCCAAGGTATTTCCTTATCGCGTTGGTGACAGAATACATAACCTGCGGCACAACCGACGCTATTATAACATCATCGATCAATTCAATTTTAATCTTCTGAAAGCCGAGAAACTGCAAAAGCATCAATCCGACCTCATCGGAGGATATGTCTCTTTTGGTGACAAGCCGGAAATTGGCAATAAGCTTTTTGCTGTCAAAAACACCGAATTCCATATTTGTGTTTCCGATATCCAAGGTTAAAATCATTATGATACTCCTAAAAAAATGTTTTTAAAATAAGCTTCAGGTCGTAAATTGGGCTTAAAGCCTTTATATATTCAAGATTATACTTCATTTTATCCGGCAAAACAACCTCGATATAGGTTTTTTCGGGATCGCGGCTCGCCTGCAAAATTTCGCTCTCGTTTTTGTATTTTATGCTGGCGGAAGAGGTTATTCCCGGACGAACCAGCAGAGTAGCATACATTTCATCGGAATAAACGTTAACGTATTCCTCAACTTCGGGGCGCGGTCCGACAAACGACATCTGTCCCAAAAAAACGTTTATCAGCTGAGGTAATTCATCAATCTTCGTTTTACGCAAAAATCTGCCGATTTTGGTTACCCGTCTGTCCTCGCCGACAGTTATCCTCAGTCCCGCTTTTTCGGCATTCATCGTCATTGTGCGAAATTTGAAAATCTTAAACGGTTTTTTGTATTTCCCGATCCTCGTCTGCGTAAAAAATGCGGACTCGTGATCAGACGCTTTAATGCACACCGCGATAATGCAAAACGGAATCAATAGTATTATCAGCCCGAAAAAGCTCGCCAGAATATCAAACAGGCGTTTTAACGCCAAAGCGAGCTTTTTGTTGTTTAATACCCCGCAATACTTTTCCACTGCGATGTTTTTCATCTCATTCGGAAGCAGTTCTTGATTTATCAGAGCTATCACCTCAATGCGTCGGCAAATTTTTCCGCCAGAACTGAATAGTTATGATTTTCCAAAACATATTTTCTGCCTTTTTCACCGATTTTTTCCCGCTCATCATACGGCATTTCAGCAAACCCGGCAATCGCGTCTGCAATAGCCTTTTCGTCCTGTGCGGGAATGACCTCTCCGCAATTCGCTAGAGCTATTGGATTGTCCTCAGCATCAATACCGCAAATAATAGGTCGCGCGCTCAGCATATAATCAAACAGCTTATTCATACCGATACCGTATTTATACAAATTGCTCTGTTTTGCCCCGATATATAAGCAGTCTGCAAGCTTCAGCGTTTCGTTGACGCTCGATTTAGGAACCGAATCAAATATCGCAACATTTTTTAGTTCGTTTTCCTTTATAATTTCTTCGAGCCGAACTTTGAGCAGACCGTCTCCAATCAGCACCAATCTTGCGTTTTCGGGCAAATATTTTGCAGAAGCGACAAACTCATCAAGCGCGTTTGCCTTGGCAAACCCACCTAGATACATGCAGACAAATTCGCCGTTTTGCTTAAAATCAGAAACCGCGGATTTAATACTGTCAGGCGCGGGAGTCGACTCTCCGCTTTCGGATATGCCGTTCGGCACATGCACGAAATCCACATTGTTATAACCAAGTTCCTTAATATGGCGGTCGGCGGCGGACAGTATCGAAATCACCACGTCAGAATTTTCGTAAGCGAAATTCTCTGCTTTCTGCAAAAAACGTATAAGAGGGTTTTTTATACTGAAATGATAAAGCTCTATCAATGATAGCGGCCAGATATCATGAATTTCATACGCGACCTTCGCGCCGTTAAAATCCGCGATACACTTTGCAAGCTTAACGTCGTTCGGATAGGTTGACGAACCGACTACAGCGTCCGGCTTAAACCGCTCGGCAATCCTTTCCGAGTTTTTTTTCACTTTCTGATAAAAGCAAAATATATTCAAAAACCGCATATGGTCATTGCGTCTGTACGCGGGAGTTTTGAAATAAACGTATCTCACTCCGTCGATAAGCTCTTCGTCAAAATCCTTTTGCACGTCAGGCTGTTTTTTGCGCAGATGGGAATACGACGCTGCCAGCACGGTTACGCTGTGACCGAGCTTTACAAGCTCTCGCGAAAGATACAGCGGTCTGAATTCCATACCGTATTCATCCGAGCCCGCGTAGTGGTTTATTATGATTATATTCAAAGGTATTCCCCCCTATCGAAAGCAAGAGGCAAGAAGAACTCCGTTTATTTATTTCGAATTTATTTTGTCACTTTCCGAACGGTCTTTCACCGCCGCGCCGCGAGTTTTGCGCTTTTTGCGGTATCAATCGCGAAAATTTGCACATTTCGTTTACCGGGCAAGAGCGAAACTCGGCAAGTTTGCATTTGCAAGCTTTAAAATCTGCCCTTGAAATCAACCGAGGCAACGCCTTTAAGCGGCAGCTTTACCGGCTTGCCCTTTGCTGCGGAAAGATATATTGCAAGCACAAGCTCCAACGCTCTTCTTCCCGCTCTTGCATCTATATACGGCGATCGGTTGTTTTTAATAGCGTCGATAACATCGACGTAAAGAGGAGTATGACCGAAGCCGTAAACGTTCGGAGGATTTTCGCCGAACTCGCTTTTCACCTCGTTTTCGTCGTCCAAACCGTCGCCGAAGCGCCATTCTTCAATCAGATTGACGGATTTTCCGCCCGCTTTTACAGTACCTTTTTCGCCGAAAATATAAAGCGTTTCCTCCAGATTCTTCGGATATACATTGGTCGTCCCCTCAACAACACCATATGCGCCGTTTTTGAATTTTATTAATGCAAGTCCCAAATCCTCTGCTTCAATATAATCGTGATTCAGTCTGTCTGAATATGCCATGACCTCGCTCACTTCATCGCCCATCATCCAGCGCAAAAGATCGATGTTATGTATGCACTGGTTCATAAGCGCGCCGCCGTCGAGCGCCCATTTACCGCGCCACAGAGCCTGCTTGTAGTATTCCTCGTTACGGTTCCAGCGAACATGCGCAGTACCATGAAAAAGCCGTCCGAAGCGGTTCTGTTCAACTGCCGCCCGAATCTTTTGAATCGATTTATTAAATCTGTTCTGATGACAGGCGCACACCTTTACCCCCGCTTTTTCGGCGGCGTCCACAATAGCGTCTGCGTCGTCAAGCGACATAGCGATCGGCTTTTCAATAATGAGGTTGCAGCCGTGCGCGACGCCCTCCAATGCGATTTTTGCATGCTCGCCGCTGCTGGTCGCTATAGCGGCGAGCTGAGGAGCCTGCTCGTCAAAAAGCTGTTTGTAATCAGTGTAATGCGGAACGTTCAGTCCGAATTTACCGTCAAGCTCATTCATCGCCGCTTCGTCTGTATCGCAAATTGCGCAAAGCTGCAAGCTGTCTGAATTGTTGTTGTAAGCCGCAATGTGATTCGGTGAAATTCTTCCGCAGCCGATAAGCG
Organism: uncultured Oscillospiraceae bacterium; assembly: GCA_964536085.1. GTDB lineage: Bacteria > Bacillota > Clostridia > Oscillospirales > Ruminococcaceae > CAZHWR01. The sequence goes on along the minus strand of CAZHWR010000014.1, from coordinate 8,004 downwards.
CATATTTTATCTTTTCCATAGGCTGTTTTTACCGCTCCTTTAAGATTTGTGTGTAAAATTCGGAACAAGCTGTTTAATTTCGCCTATTGCGTCAAACTCGCCGTCCGCAGAAAGGTCGTCGCTTAAGCATTTGATTTTTTCCTTTACGCTTAAAACGTCGAGCTCGTCCGACTTGCATATAAATATCTTGTTGTTGCTGGTTTTTGTAACGTCTTCGCTGCCGAGCGAGATTTCCTCAAACAGCTTCTCGCCCGGACGAAGTCCCGTGAATACGATTTTAATATCCTTTTGAGGATCAAGCCCCGAAAGCCTTATTAAATCGCACGCCAAATCATAGATTTTAACCGGCTCTCCCATATCCAAAACAAAAACCTCTCCGCCGTTCGCCATAGAGCCTGCTTCAAGCACAAGCTGAACCGCCTCGGGAATAGTCATAAAATATCTCCGCATGTCAGGATGCGTAACAGTTACAGGACCACCCTGTTCAATCTGCTTTTGAAAAAACGGCACAACGCTTCCGTTGCTTCCCAAAACGTTTCCGAACCGCACGGCGGCAAACTCGGTCTTCCGCTCGCGGTTCAAAACGCCTATGGCGAGCTCCGCTATGCGCTTTGTCGCCCCCATAACGCTTGTGGGATTTACCGCCTTGTCGGTTGATATCAAAATAAATTTTGTTACACCGTGCTTAATGCACGCTTTGCCCACGTTTATTGTTCCGAAAACATTGTTTTTTATAGCTTCCTTCGGATTTATTTCCATCATCGGCACATGCTTGTGCGCCGCGGCATGGAATACGATATCAGGCTTATATTCGGAAAAGATTTCTTCAATCCGCCTTTTGTCCCTAATCGAGCCAAGGCATAAATCGTATCTGCTTTGGTCATACTTTTTTTTCAGCTCAACGTCAATATCAAAAAGCCCGTTTTCGTGGATGTCAAATATGATGATTTTTTTCGCGCCGAATTTTAAAACCTGTCGGCAAATTTCCGCTCCTATCGAACCGACTCCGCCGGTTATAAGAACCGTTTTGTTTTCTATAAATTCCTTGACCACACGCATATTGAGCTTCACGCTGTCGCGGCGCAAAAGCTCTTCAAGATTCAGATTTTTTATCTGCGCGCGTTTGAAATCCTCCACAGTCACGTCGTCTATCGAGCCGTATCGTTGAAGAATACAGCCGTTTCGCTGGCAGATGACCAAAATCTTTTTTAAAAGCTCCCTGTCTGCGGACGGTATCGCGACTATCACTTCGTCAATCTGTTCAAGCTTTATGACCGATTCAAGCTCGTCAAAACCTCCGAGCACGGGCAAGCCGTTGATTTTAAGCCCCACGAGCCCGGGCTCGTCGTCCATAAGCGCAACCGGCATAAGATTATCCTGCGGGCTTTCGTGCAGCTTTTTAACAAGGTTTGCGCCCGCCTGACCCGCGCCGTAAATCAAAACGCGGACCATTTCACTTTTCTTTTTTATAAACGCGTATTTTGACCTGAAAAACAGCAGTGCGCGCACAGACATTCTGCCCAAAAGCTGCAGCATCAGCAAAAGTATGCATATAAAGACAACTACTTCGATGTTTATCGGGGAATACCAAGGTACTATGCCCGAACCTGTTAAAATCAAAATTATAACAAAACTCAGTATGGTCGCGCATATCTGCTTTATGACCTCTGTAGTCGAGGCGTGACTCCAAACGCTGTTATACGAATTAATCGCAAGGTTTGATATAAGCGAAACTATACATATTACAAGAGAATAGAACAGAAGATTATCGCCGTACAGCGCAGGAAGGTCGCCCACGAATCCAAAACGCAGCCTGAATCCCAGAACGACCGAAAACCAAACGGATATCATATCCCATGTGATCATCAGCACCGTATATAAAATTCTGTATTTTTTACCCATTTACATTCAGCCTTCCAATATACATTATCATCAGTCTTATGTAACCTGTTTATTATATAAAATTAATATAAAAAAGTCAATCAACGCAAATAATCAGCCCGGCGCTGCAAAGAATAAATTTTATAAACTGATTATAAGAAAGGATGAGTATTTTGAAGCAGGAATTTACAAAGCGCAATAAATCTCCTATGGAAAAAAAGCTGATGGAGAAAAACGAGGTCGTGCCGTTTTACACCGACTATGCCATGACCCAATTTGATAAAAAGGACAAAAAGGGCAACATAAAGCCCGAGGTCAATAACAGCAACGTCCAAGTCAGCAAGGATTTTGTCGACAGCAACCATAAATAGCTTGAAGATTGTCGGACGTTATGCTATACTTAACTCATATAAGTATTTAAAATTTGCTGACCGTCATCCGAATTTCAGCGTCTGACCTCCGCACGCCGCGCATACTGCTTTACAGTTACGGCGCGCGGGTTTATCTTCGCTTCAAGCATCGCGGAAAGGAATCCTTTATGGGGACAAAAATATGAAAAAGCAACGCAGTTCAAAATCAAAATCCAAAAGCCTGTTAAAATTTTTCACAAGTCGCCTGTTTATTACAAGCCTTTTAATAGTTGTTCAGGCGGCGGTGTTTGCGGTTATGATTGCTCTGCTTGACAGATATCTAATTTACTTTGATATTTTCTGCACGGCGCTGAGCGTTGCAATCTGCCTGTATATAGCCATCATGGATGATAATCCCACCTATAAGGTCGCGTGGATTATCCCGGTTTTGCTCCTTCCGATTTTCGGCGGGCTTTTTTATCTCCTGTTCGGAATCCGAAACATCTCGCCTAAGCTCGGCAAAAAAATAACCTCTGCCATTAAAGACAGTGAAAGCGTTCTGCCGGACAATTCCGACGTCCTGAATGAAGTCACCGAAGTATCCGACCGCGTCGCAAAACAGTCGAAATACCTCGAAAATAACGCACATTTTCCGATATACAAGAACACACAGGCAAAATACCTCTCTCCCGGAGAGGTCAAATTCGACGCACTCGTTGATGAACTTAAAAAAGCCGAAAAATTCATCCTGCTTGAGTATTTTATAATCGAACAGGGAAAAATGTGGAACACTATCCTTGATATTTTAATTGAAAAAGCAAAACAGGGCGTTGAAGTCAAGGTGATGTATGACGATTTGGGAACAATTCAGCTTTTACCCTCCAACTACTATCGTCAGCTTCAAAGCCACGGAATTGAATGCGTGGTTTTCAACCCTTTTCACCCCTCGCTCGACACTTTTATGAACTACAGGGATCACCGAAAAATTGCCGTTATCGACGGAAACGTCGGATTTACCGGCGGAATAAACCTCGCCGATGAATACATAAACGAATATGAAAAGCACGGTCACTGGAAAGACGCTTCGGTCATGATAAAAGGCGAAGCCGTGTGGAATCTCACTGTGCTGTTTTTTCAGCTTTGGCAGGCATTTTCAAATCAAGGCGGACCCATTGATTACGACCGATACCGTCCTCAAGAAAAGCAGGAAAGCGACGGATATGTCCAGCCGTTCGGAGATTCACCTATCGACAGGGACTTAGTCGGTGAAATGGCGTATATGAACATGATAAACAGCGCAAAAAAATACGTTTATATCTGCACCCCATATCTTATTTTGGACAATGAAATGATAACCGCGTTAAAGCTCGCGGCTCAAAGCGGGATCGACGTAAGAATAATAACTCCGGGGATTCCTGATAAATTTTATGTTCACGCGGTCACGCGCTCGAATTATCCTGCGCTGATAAGCGCGGGCGTTAAGATTTATGAGTATTCTCCGGGCTTCATTCATTCCAAATCTGTTGTATGCGACGATGAAATAGCTATTATCGGAACGACCAACTTCGATTTCAGAAGCTTTTATCTGCACTTTGAATGCGGTATACTGTTTTATAAAAACCGCGTTGTCGGCGAAGCATATGATGACTTCATCGAAACACTTAAGGTGTCCAAAGAAATAACTGCCGACGACTGCAAAAAGGTCAACATCTTTACCCGTCTGGCAAGATCGCTTTTCAAGCTTTTTGCCCCTTTGATGTAGCCATGGATATTCTGAATTTATATAAAAGCTGCACTCTGTGCCCGCGGAGCTGCCGTGTTGACAGGACTTCCGGCGCAACCGGATTCTGCGGTCAATTATCCGTTCCAAAGGCGGCAAAGGCTTATGCACATATGTGGGAGGAGCCGTGCATTTCGGGCAAAAACGGCTCCGGCACCGTATTTTTCTGCGGATGCAATTTAAAATGCGTTTACTGCCAGAACAAGCTGATAAGCAGCGGAGATGATATCGGCAAACCCATGTCCGCAGAGCAACTGTGCGAAGTGTATTTTAAACTCAAATCACGCAGCGTACACAACATCAATCTCGTCACTCCCACACATTTTTTGCCGCACGTTGTACAATCGATTAAACTCGCGAAGCAAAATAACATTGGGCTGCCGTTTGTTTACAACACCAGCGGATATGAAATACCAGATATTTTAAAATATCTTAACGGATATATCGATATCTATCTCACTGACTTCAAATACTATTCAAAAGCATACGCCAAAAGATATTCAAACGCTCCCGATTACCGCGAGCAGGCTTTTGCGGCGGTAAAAGAGATGTTCTCGCAAACAGGCGCGCCAAAATATGATGAAAACAGTATGCTAAAAAGCGGAACGATCGTCCGGCATTTAGTGCTGCCTGAAATGACGCGCGATTCCAAAAGGATCCTAAGGCTTCTGTATGACGAATTTTCAAACGATATTATCTACAGCATTATGAGCCAATACACGCCGTTTGGATTGAACGGGAGTTTTTATGAAATCGACCGCAGGATAACGCCAGAGGAATACGAAAGCGTTGTATCATACGCAGGCGAAATCGGCATCACAAATTGCTTCACACAGTACGGTGAAGCCGCCGAAGAAAGCTTTATCCCCAATTTTGACAAAGAGGGGCTGTAAAAACGACAAAGCGTATCGGGCATATGCCTGATACGCTTTGTCGTTTTCCAACGTTTTATTCAAATCACTCCCGATATTTTGCAGCGTCATACGCCTCGCGCGTTAGCGCATACATCATCATATCCAATATTTTCCCGTTTTTTACGGCGTTACAGCGCAGTGTGCCTTCGCACTCAAACCCCGCTTTTTTCAAGCACTCGCCGTGAACCTGCGTTGTACGCAAACGGCTCGGCAAAAAATACGAATGATATTGCTGTTTTCAAAAATATAAGTACACATCTGACGAACAGCATCAGTCATAATACCTCTGCCCCCAATGCTCCTGCGCAAGATAATAGCCCAGCTCCGCCGTCCGATTGTGGATATTTTCCTGCCTGAACGCTCCTATACTGCCCACAGCCCTTTCGTTCACTGTGACTGCAAAGGCAAAAGTATCGCTTTCATCTGCCGAAAGCATTGCAGATATATATTCCCGGCGTCCTTTTCAGTATACGGATACGGCAGACCGTCCCGCAGATTGTCAAGTATATTTTATATGACAAAGCAGCGGCGAGATCGCATGCGTCCTCAAGCCGCCATTTTCTTATTGAACATTTCATTCTGCTTCTCTTTTCAAACCGCCTGTATCGGTAATAATTATACAATATTTTAACGTTAGAATCAACATAGCTTCACATAAAAAGCGCGGCAGATAAGCTCTGCCGCGCTTAACACTAAAACTCGGTCTCAATTACTTTTTCACAGCAGTCGGGCGAATATTTCCAGTAGTCCATATGGCTGCCGTTAAAATAGTATTTACTGTTCACGCCTTCGGCTCCGGAATCAAATGAATCAACTATTATCAGCTTAGCCTTCATCTTTCCCGGAATAAGGCTTTTTATGTATACGCTTGCGCTCTGACCGACCTCAACGCCGTCTTTTAGCTCGGCAAGTCCCGCGAGATTCGGCGCAAGTTCAACAAAAATACCATAGCTCTCGATTGACCGCACTATCCCCGCAACGGTTTCCCCTACCGAAAACTCGTTTGCATTTTCCTCCCAAGTCCCCAAAAGCTCCTTGTGAGTCAGGCATATCCTGCCGTCGCTGTCTATGCTTTTTACCACCGCCTTTATCTCCTGACCGTTGTAAAAACGGTTGTTTGGGTGGCTTATTCTGGAAACGGATATGGCGTCTATCGGTATAAGCGACGATATACCGCATCCGATATCAACAAAGCACCCAAACGGCTCCATGTGAGTTACCTTTGCATCTATAACGTCGCCCGGACTCAGTTTTTTTATATAATTCTCTTCACACTCAATCTGCGCTTCCCTGCGCGACAGCACAGCAATAGGTTTGCCGTTTACATCTTTGGAAAAGCTTTTTATCTTAAAGCAAACAAATTTATTTACACGGCTTATCACCGCAATATCCTTTGTCACTCCTTCGGCAATTCCTATGGCTCCTTCGTCGCGCGGTATTATCCCTCGCATAAATCCGAGATCGACTATCAAATTGTGCGCGCTGTCGCATACAATTGCGCGCGCCTCTAATATTTTATCACACATCATGCTGCTCTGAAGCGTAATTAAGCTTTTAATGTTATCTCTATTTTCCTGACAGCCGCTCAATATCCCCTCGGGATAATATTTTGCCATCTTGAAACCTCCTCATTTTCAATTCGCTTTGTTTTATTTTTGTCTGTAAATTATATGTGCGGCATTATTTGTTTATTACAGAATAAAATCTATTGACTTCGGAATATTTCTCTGATATAATATTTGTCGTTGCAATAAATAAATAAATACGGACAGGTATCGAAGTGGTCATAACGGGCCTGACTCGAAATCAGGTGTACCTCACGGTACCGTGGGTTCGAATCCCACCCTGTCCGCCAAAGCCGGATAATAGTATTAATGTTATTATCCGGCTTTTTTACTCGGAGCAAACCCCGAATAAGCCCGTATTAAGACTTAATTTATCATGAAAATTGTGATATAATATATTAATTATGTATTATTGTATTGTCTTGAAAGAAGTTTAAAATCAGCGAAGTGGATGCTTGGACGAAATCCGGCGTTGCCGCTGATAAGTAATTTGATTGGAGGTGCATGTTTGAAAAGCACTAATATCCATGATGTTATTCTGCACTATGATTCCCTTATAGAAGAAAATAACGATCCCGTCCATGATTCAAAGCCATTGCAGGATTACATGAATAAATGGGACGGACAGGTCTTTATTGACAAAATGGAGCTTCGCAAACATAAATCAGTTCTTGAAATTGGAGTGGGAACAGGTAGACTTGCTCTTCGTGTTGCTCCCTTATGCAGTCATCTCCTTGGTATTGATATTTCTCCTAAAACAATAGAAAGAGCAAGGGAAAACCTTTCAGAACAAGCCAATGTTACATTGCATTGCGGCGATTTTTTAAATTTTGAATTTCTCGAAACTTTAGATGTTATATACTCATCTTTAACCTTTATGCACATAAAGGAAAAGCAGAAAGCTATAAATAAGGTAGCTTGTCTGCTAAAAGATGCCGGCAGATTTGTCTTATCAATAGACAAAAATCAAGAAACTTTTATAGATACAGGATTGAGAAAAATCACGGTATTTCCCGATACGCCTGAGAAAATAAAAGATTATATTACAAACGCAGGATTACAGCTTATTGACGTTTTTGAAACTGAATTTGCTCACATTTTTGTTGCAAAAAAATGTACACAAAGCAATTAATTTTATGCCACTGGATTTGGAGGTGCGCTATGGCGTTTGAGCAGCTCCAAGCCTTTCAGAATATCCCGCTTGATCTGCTCATCAGTGTATCTCTCGGAATGCTTCAAATAGGAAATCTCCACCGCAGGGTTGAAAGCGATTTTGTTTTCGTCTACCATTGCGATCACGGCTTAATCGTCGGTTATTTCTCGGACGATTACGGGCATTGTTTCAATGCCGAGCACCTGACACGCCGCAAGTCGTCTGTGCCCTGAGATAAGCTCGTAGCCGCCGTCAGGCAACGGTCTTGCAAGAGCCGGCGTAATTGCACCCACCTTGCGGATGCTCTCAATCATTCGATCCATTTCTTCGTTTGCCTCAATCTTAAAAGGATGATCCTTGA